>CAXBPM010000364.1:0-4030 GCA_963977345.1 uncultured Roseivirga sp. | reverse complement strand
GTCAAATCATCGATCATCCAAAACGCTCTACCTTGAGTAGCGGCAATTAGGTTGTCATCTTTAATGGTAAGATCCGTAATGGGAACGATAGGCAAATTCATTTGGAAAGGCTTCCAAGAAGCACCATCATCAAATGAAACAAACATACCACGCTCTGTTCCTGCATAAAGTAGACCAGCACGTTTAGGATCGGCTCTAACTACCCTTGTGAAGTAATCATTAGGAATACCAGTTGTGATCTTAGTCCATGTTTTACCGTAATCTTTTGTTCTGTAAAGGTAAGGTTCATAATCTCCCAATTTATATTGAGTTCCAGCCACATAGGCTCCGCCTTTCACAAATGGATCAGCATCAATGCTATTCACCATTAAGTACTTCGGCATGTCTGGAGAAGTTACATTCTCCCAGTTTTTACCACCATCTCTGGTCACATGAATCAACCCATCATCGGAACCGGTCCAAATCAAATCGTTTTCATAAGGTGATTCCGTTACCGCAAATATGGTAGCGTAGTACTCTACTGATGTATCATCATAAGTAATTGGCCCACCTGACTTACCTAATTTATCTGGTTCAGCCCTGGTCAAATCTGGACTAATCAATTCCCAGCTTTGACCTTCATTGGTAGAAGCATGTAAGTGATTAGACGCTGTATAAAGTTTGTTCGGGTCATTTGGAGAGAATACAATTGGGAAGTTCCACTGAAAACGATATTTGTAATCTTCAGCGCCATGCCCCATTGGGTTATCTGGCCAAGCGTTTACATTTCTACTAATTCCGTTTGTGTGGTCTTGACGAGTCAATAAACCACCATAACTACCACCATAAACAATTTCTGGATTTTTAGGGTCTGGTGCTAAGTGAGCACTTTCTCCACCAGCTGTATTTTCCCAATCATTGTCAGAGATTGTTCCTCCGAAAGATCTGTGGTTGATTCTTACAGTAGAGTTATCTTGTTGTGCTCCATAAATTCTATATGGAAAATGGTTATCAGTAGTTACTCTGTAAAACTGAGCAGTTGGCTGGTTATTATCAGTTGACCAGTCATCTCCTCCATTGAAGGATACTTGTGCTCCACCATCATCAGCAATAGCTAACCTTTCGTTATCTTCTGGAGCAATCCATAAATCATGATGATCTCCATGAGGTGCATTTCTACCTCTGAAAGTTCTTCCTCCATCTGTCGAAGTATGATAAGCTACGTTCAATACATAAAGCTTATCAACGTCCTTAGTATCCGCATATATTCTTGTGTAATACCAAGCTCTCTGGCGTAAACCTCTATCTGAGTTTACTTTCCTCCAAGTCTCACCGGCATCATCTGAACGATAAACGCCACCATCGTTGGCTTCAATCATTGCATAAACTCGGCTAGGATCTACTGGAGAAATAGCGACACCGCTAATTCCAATTGGACCTTTTGGCATTCCTTGGTTTTCTATAATGTCTGTCCAAGTTTCACCACCATCGGTAGACTTAAAAATGGAGGAACCTTCTCCTCCTGAAGTGAGGCTATAAGGTGTTCTTCTCACTCTCCAAGTACTGGCCATCATGAAATCAGGGTTATTAGGATCAAGACTAATGTCTACTGCACCAGCATCTTTGTTCGTAAACAAAACACGTTTCCAGTTTTTACCGCCATCAGTAGTCTTATAAACCCCTCTAGTTTCAGAAGATTTGAATAGATCGCCCATAACGGCCACCCAAACGATATTTGAATTTTCTGGGTGAATTTTAATTCGCCCTACATGCATTCCATCCTTCAATCCTATGTTCTGCCATGTTTTTCCAGCATCTGTAGATTTCCAGATACCTTCAAAGCCTGAGGACACATTACCTCGAACTGTTTCTTCCCCCTGACCTACATAGATTACTTTATGGTCAGAATCACTTACGGCTACAGCTCCAATTGAGCCGCCAAAGTAACCATCGGAAATATTTGCCCAAGTTTCGCCTCCATTCTCTGTTTTCCATACTCCGCCACCAGTGGCACCCATGTAATAAAGGTCAGGCTTGCCTGGCACACCGGTAACTGCGGATGCCCTACCTCCACGAAAAGGCCCGATGGAGCGCCATTCTATATCGTTGAAAATTTTAGCCTGAAGATCTTGCTTAGGCGGGGGTGGCGGGCTGTTCTTTCGGTTTCTCTGCGCTTGAGTATCAAAGGCAAAAAATACCAAACCGATCAGAACCAACAAGCCAAAATGGTTGATAGTAGTTTTTAATCTGTTCATAGTTGTGGTTTTTGGTCTCCGCCATAAATTGGTGGCGGTTTGCTCATGAGCAAAAGATAAAAACAACAAACGAAAAACAGGGGTGTCAATTCACATTTTATATGAATGGGGACTTTAGAACAGCCCAATCTTTCCAATTATATAACCCTTCAAAGAAAAAATTAAATCAAGCCTTATTCGCTCAACTTATAGATATTGAGGTTATTAAATTTAGAGAGAAAATCAGCTTTTCGATAAAGCTTAAGGGTTTCATTACTCACAGGTTCACCTTCGTAAAATTGGGCAATCAACGCATCCTGTGCATCAAAAATCTTTACTTGTTCTGTCACCTTCATTGCAGAATCAATTGAATCATCTGTAGAGAATTGAATAACGTTCTCAGGTTGAGACTTAACACCCTCAGACTTAGCGTTTGTTTGGCCGCTGAAGTTTTCAAGTACTAAGGCCATCATGGCAGTAACTCCAACGATAGCGAATGCGGACAGTACTTTATTATAGTTTCGTGCTTTCATGACATTAATTTTTAAGTTCAAAAATCAAAATGGGTAATTACCTCAGTCACACACTACTCGGGGCTATTGTGCTTACGTAAAAACAAGCTGTATTGTTTTTATACTACATTTAAATTACACCATAGTCCATAAAAAAAGCTGACCATTCAGGTCAGCTTTTAACTAAGTACTTATAAATCTAATAAATGCTTATTCTGAAATTCTATATATAGAAGTGTTACCGTGTCTTGAAAGGAACTCTGAACGGTTAACAAGCACTTGTATATTCTTGTCTTCAATAACTTGGTTACCTTTTAACGTTACTTGACCTACAAGTTTATTCTCAGCATTGAATACTTTAATGTTCTTTACATCTTCAGTATGCGTGTCAAAAGTTTCGTCTATATCAAAAGTGTACATATCCTTTTTGATTTCGGCTACTGCCTCTGCCAAAAGCTCCATATCAACTCTAGCTTCTATTTCTGAAATGTCTTCGTGAGAAGGAACTCCAAACGAATTTGAAGCTGCGAAAAGCGTAATCACTGCTGCTAAACCAAATGCCACAAGGGCGGACAGCGTTTTTTGTTTTTTGAGCACTTGTTTCATGACCTGTTTTTGTTGTTTTTCTGTTTTTTTATTCACTTTTCTATTCTTTTGTACTTAGGTGTCAGTTGGTAAGAAATATTCGTTTGTTTGTTTAATCTTCCTTACTCCCTTTAAGACGACAAAGGTCAACAAAAGTTTATGATTTGATGAAATAAAAGTATAATATTTTTATTACCCGTAGATTAACACTTCTTAACAGAATAATATTCTGAATCAAAGCCCTAGAACAAAAAAGCCCACTCGAGGTGGGCTTATAATGAGATATAATATTTGGCTAAGCCAATGCTTGTTCTAAATCTGCAATCAAATCTTCTATGTCTTCAATTCCGACACTCAATCTAATTAATGAATCCAAAAGCCCGATTTTCATTCTTTCCTCTCTTGGTACAGCTCCGTGAGTCATGGTTGCTGGATGGTTTGCCAAAGACTCGACCCCTCCTAAGGATTCAGCTAGAACGAAGAACTTCAACTTCTCCATCACCCTAAAAGATTGCTGTTGATCATCTTCCTTAAACACAAAGGAAATCATTCCACCAAAACCTCTCATTTGAGATTTAGCAACTTCATGATTTCTGTGGCTTTCAAAACCAGGCCAGTACACTTTTCCTATTTTAGGATGATTAGCCAAATACCTCGCTACTGCCTCCCCATTCTCACAGTGTCTTTGCATGCGCAAATGCAGGGTTTTAATACCTCTTA
>CAXBPM010000363.1:0-4034 GCA_963977345.1 uncultured Roseivirga sp. | reverse complement strand
TTGCTCCTTTTGTATTGTGCAACCGTTTGGTGAACCTGATGAAAAAGGAAAACACGGGCATTAAGCATATTATTAATGTGTCGGCCATGGAAGGTAAGTTCCACCAGTTTCATAAAGAACCGCGCCATCCGCACACCAATATGGCCAAAGCTGCTTTGAACATGATGACGCTTACTTCGGCATCGGACTTGGCTAAATTTGGGATTTACACCAATGCGGTAGATACGGGCTGGGTAACAGACGAAGACCCCGCAGAATTGGCCAGAAGAAAAGAAGAACTGCATGATTTTCAGCCGCCATTAGATATTGTGGACGGTGCGGCAAGAGTAATGGACCCTTTGTTTGATGGAATTAATACTGGAAAACACTGGTGCGGAAAATTCTTGAAAGACTATAAACCTACTTCTTGGTAAGTAGATCAGTCGGCCTCGTTCACCCTTTTCCAAATTACCGATTTACCAAACACAGGCATATTTACATACCCCCTCACTTCCAATTGATCACCATCTAATTTGAGTATACAGTCGTATGATTTTCCTTTTTCAGGGTCATACACTTTTCCTTCCACCCACTTTGAATCTTTGAAGTTAAAACCTTCGATCAAATCAATACCTATAAGAGGCCTTTCCTTCAAACTTTCTATCTCGTTCTTTGAATCTCGGATGATGCGATCGTTGTCCGCGCTTGCTTTCAGCCAAATAATTTCACCAGCATAGTGGCCCGCTTCCTTGTAAATTCTCACTTTCGCCTTCTTCCCTTCCGTCCACCAAACACCCAAAATGGTATCTGCAGTATCGGATGGTGCTTTAAAAACAGACATCGTTAAAAGAAATATCGTAGCAATTAATTTCATAGGTAATAACTCTGTTTCAACCTCACTAAGTGATCTATTGTTCTAAAAGACGAAGGCTTTGATCAAAGATTGTTTGCTTCCAAAAAAACCACCAAGGCTTCCAATGATTCGCGAAATAACCGCTTATCTATAGAGCACAAAATTATCAGACACATTTTTCATCCGACCCCATTATAAATTCAACTGCACCTCCGCTCGTCAATTCTATCTCACATTAAATAATATTAACTGGAATAGACAGTTCTCTGAATGAATAAATTACTATTTTTGAACGAGTTTAAGCGATCGTGAATAAGCAAGAAAAGAAAGTCAGAAGGAAGAAAAAGGTTGGTTCCTACCAATACGGCAGTGTCATTTTCAGTGTGGCCCTAGCCTTATTTGTGGTGGGGCTTTTCGGAATGCTCCTATTGCATACCAACCGTCTCACTTCGGTGATTCAGGAGAACATCGAGATTCAGGTGTACCTCAACAAGAACACTTCGGAAAACCAGCGCAATCGCATTCAGCGCGAGATTTCCACAAGTCCTTACGTACTCAAAAAAGAAGAAAAGCCTCAAATCGTTTTTATTTCGAAAGAAGAAGCAGCCAAGCAATTCGTTAAAGATACAGGCGAAGATTTCTCCGAATTCTTAGGCGATAACCCGCTGCGTGATGCCTTGGTAGTGAACATTGCTCCTGAGTTTCAAACCAATGCTAAACTAGACAGCATCGGCAATAAAATAGAAGCCATTAGTGGCGTATTTGAAGTCACTTTTGTGGAAAGTCTTGTAGATTCCATTAATAAAAACCTTAGAAACATCGGATTGATCCTGATGGGCTTTGCTATTATTCTTCTGATTGTGGTGGTCATGCTGATCAACAATACCATTAAGCTGGCACTTTTTTCACAACGATTTTTAATTCGCAGTATGCAGTTGGTGGGTGCCACCAGCGGTTTCATAAAAAAACCATTTCTGAAAAGAGCACTTTTTCACGGAGCCATAGCGGGAGTCATTTCTGCCCTATTGCTTTATGGGCTTCTTCAATTTGCCAACACCAAAATAGAAAGATTAGTAGAACTTCAGCAAGAAGTTTTCATCATGGCGCTTTACGGCTTACTCATTATTCTGGGAAGCTTTATTGCCTTTATCAGCACCTATAGGGCCATGAACAAATATTTAAAAATGTCACTAGACGAACTATACTGATATGTCTGAAAACAAAAATAATTTCGCCTTCGGGAAAGAAAACTATAAGTGGATGCTCATTGGATTAGGCGTTTTGCTCTTAGGCTTTATCATCATGTCTTTGGAAAGCAACCCTCAAGGCCAAGGTTTTCTTGGACTTACTTTAGGGCCAATCATCATCCTTGCTGGCTTTATCGTTGAGTTTTTTGCCATTTTCAAAAAATCTAAGAACGATTAATGACCATTTTTGAAGCCATTATTCTTGGCATCGTTCAAGGATTAACAGAGTTTTTACCAGTAAGCAGTAGTGGACATTTAGAAATCGTTAAGGCTATTTTAGGTGACACCAGCGTTCCCCAAGAAAGTTTATTGATGACGGTAGTGCTCCATGCAGCCACAGCCCTAAGTACCATCGTAATTTTCAGAAAAGAAATCACCGAATTGGTTACTGGCCTTTTTCAGTTCAAGAACAACGACCAGTTCAAGTACTCCTTAAAAATAGTAGTTTCTATGATTCCAGCAGCCATTATTGGCGTGCTCTTCGATGAAGAAATTGAATCTCTATTTGGCGGGCAATTGCTACTCGTAGGCTTTATGTTGATATTAACTGCTGGTCTTCTATTCTTGGCAGACAAAGCCAAAAGAACAGACAAAGCGGTTTCAATGCCCAATGCTGTCACCATCGGGATTGCACAAGCCATTGCCATTCTACCAGGTATTTCACGCTCAGGAGCTACCATTTCTACTGCCGTGCTTTTGGGCATCGACAGAGAAAAGGCCGCTCGTTTCTCCTTCTTAATGGTTGTACCGTTAATCTTAGGGAAAGTAGCCAAAGACATTCTCAGTGGCGATATAGCTGCAAGTCAAATCGAAAGTTCTTCGCTGATCGTTGGCTTTTTAGCCGCTTTTATTGCCGGCCTTTTTGCCTGTAAATGGATGATCGCCTTGGTGAAGAAAAGTCAATTGAAATATTTCTCATACTATTGTTTTGCCGTAGGTTTAGGTGCAATAATCTACACCTTTATATAATGCCGAAATCCTTAGAAATAGATCCATCCCTCAGCAAAGAAGAAAATTTCAAAAACGGTCAGGTCATTCTAATTGACAAGCCTTTAGAATGGACATCTTTTGGGGTCGTTAAGAAAATCAGGTACAACATCGGAATTAAGAAAATAGGCCATGCAGGCACTTTAGACCCTTTGGCTACTGGACTTTTGATTCTTTGCACAGGAAAAAAGACAAAGACGATTGAAAGCTATATGGCCGATGTGAAAGAATACACAGGCAGCTTTACTTTGGGAAGTACCACCGCCAGTTATGACTTGGAGTCCGAACCAACCCCCGCTGTTGATATTTCACATTTAACAGCAGAAGAAATTCACCAAAACACCCAGAACTTCATTGGTGAAATTGCCCAAATCCCTCCCATTTTCTCGGCCATTAAAGTAGATGGAAAACGTGCTTATGATTTAGCACGTGCCGGTAAAGAAGTGGAATTGAAATCAAGACTAATAACGATTTCAGAATTTGAAATAGTAAGCTTAGATTTACCTAAAGTCAACTTTAGAGTGGTCTGCTCAAAAGGCACTTATATTCGTACTTTGGCCAATGACTTTGGAGAAAAATTGGGTGTAGGCGCACATTTAAGTTCATTAAGGCGAACTAAAATTGGTGAACATTCGGTTGAAGAGGCCTGGCAACTTGAAGACTTTATAAACTACGTGAAAACCATAGAATGAAAATTCACTTAGGTACAAACGATATTACGGAACTACACAACGCAGTAGTCACTAGCGGCACCTTTGATGGTGTGCATGTAGGGCATCAGAAAATACTCGCCCGCTTGCGCGAAGAAGCCGATAAAATCGGTGGCGAAACGGTATTGATAACTTACTGGCCTCATCCGCGTCAAGTGCTTAAGCCTTGGGATAATTCCTTAAAGCTGCTTACCACTTTTCCAGAAAAGGCCACCGTTTTAGAAAAATACGGCATCGACCATTTGGTGAAAATCCCTT
>CAXBPM010000362.1:0-4056 GCA_963977345.1 uncultured Roseivirga sp. | reverse complement strand
TATTCATTGCTAACAAGGAATTAGTATTTCAAAATCATGAAAAAGAAAAGCGTGCCGATGAGTTATCCATTGCGGAAAAGGAATTGGCATTTCAAAATGAAGAAAAACAAAAGCGTTTGACAGAACTAATTGTTGCCAATAACGAACTCGATTTTCAAGCGGAGTTGGCTGTTGTTAATAAAAACCTTTTAAATCAATACGAAGAAAAAGCGAAACGTTCTGATGAGTTGCTCATTGCTAATGTTAAAGTTCAGAAATCACTTCAACTTAATGCCGATAAAGACCTTTTTATATCAATCCTCGCACATGATTTAAGAAGCCCTTTTAATACGCTCCTAGGTCTTACAGATTTACTACTAGAAAACATTCGAGAATATGACACTGCCGAAATTGAAGAAATCGTAAGTCATCTAAACAAATCAGCGAAAAACACATCTAAATTACTGGAAGATATATTAATGTGGGCAAGGGCACAATCAGGCAATATGCCTTTTGAACCAAAAAAATTAAACTTTTTAGATACCTGTACAGGCGTCTCTAGTTTTTTTCAACCGATTGCCGATGCAAAAGACATTACTATCAATTGTAGTGCTGTAGAAGACATAAATGTCTTTGCTGATATTAATATGATAGAAGCTGTATTAAGAAACCTCATTTCAAATGCAGTAAAATTCACTCATAATGGAGGCCTAATTGATATTAATACTAAATCAGATCAGACAAATATAATAATCACGATTTCAGACAATGGTGTAGGATTGGAACCTAATACTTTAAAAAAACTATTCAACGTTTCTAAGGTTTTTTCTTCAAAAGGAACAGCAAACGAAAAAGGAACAGGCTTAGGATTAGTGCTTTGCAAACAATTCGTAGAAAAACATAAAGGTGAAATTTGGGTTGAGAGTGAGTTTGGAAAAGGAAGCCAGTTTAGTTTTACGCTACCCTTGTCGCAGCCCCCTCAAACCCCTGACCTCATTTGAACTCAAGTGCTCTGTCCGCCTGAGTGAAAATCTACGCTACTGAAAAAGATCCCTTCGGGATGACTTAACGCTAGCTTAAGTAGAAATATGAAATGATTAAAAACCTAAATGACTACTCCAGACAACCACTGTCGCAGGTTCTCCGAACCTGTGACATGATATGAACTCAAGGACTCTGTCCGCTTTATTAAAAGCCATCCCCTTATCTACGCTAAGAAAAAGATCCGTTCGGGATGACTTAACGCTGGCTTGGGCAGATAAGTGAAATGAGTAAAAGCCACGAGATGATTGCCTGACCAACCTTATCCAAACTCTCTGTGTCTAAACAGATATGAAAAAACTAATCGCCTTCTCGTTACTCGTTTCTGTTCTCTTTTCTTGCGGAAAGGAAAATCCATCACAAGTGTACCGAGAGTTTCAAAAAGATCGTAAACTCGAATTGTCATCAAATAATGCTGATGAGCCTCAGGTACCTGTGGTTTCGGATGGAGAGGATTTCGTGTTTAAATACACTTATGTACACGAAGAAGATGAAAACATTGCTGATGACGAACTGGCGGAGATTTTCTATTTAGAAATACCCAAGAGCAGCACTTCATATACCTATAACAGCACCAATGCGGAAGAGAGTGGGCTAATCAATGCAGCTTATCGCAGGTCTTGTTTTTGTGGATTCACTGAGTACAGTATGCAAAAGGCCATTATCTCTGCCTCAAAAATCAATGATAATCAGTGGCAAATTTCTTTCGATGTTATCTTCAAAGATGATTTTGATCAAGAATATGTATTGAAGGACAGTGGTAAATACAACATCAATACGGATGAGTATTTTTGATAAGATTGGAGTTCAAAAAAAATGTCTTGAGCCTAAAAGAGGCCCAAGACATTCATGAAAATTAATCAAGATAAATCTTCCTATTCTCCTTGGCTTAAAGAGTAACCTCTTTCACCATCGAAGTGATATAAATGTTCTGTTTTAATAAAGTCGAAACCTTCTTTTTGAACACGCTTTAGAATTTCAATAATATCAGCGTTATCTAGTGTACCTCCTTCTGGATGTGTAAATCTACATCTCCAATGATCAGACTTGAAAATTTCGTCCATGCCATTCGGGTAAACCACCACACCACGGTTTGATACTTGGTCTAATTTTAGTTTATCTGTAGAAACGTTTTTCAGTAATCGATCACCAATTTCATTGGCGTCACGTGTACCTTCTCTCCAGTCAATAAACACGTCAACCCCTACCAACTCTTTCTTCTTGGCCGGTTTTTCAGGTACAACCACTTGAATTTTAACATCTGGGTTATACTTTACAGCTTTCAGTTTTTCAGGTACTTGACCTAACCTTTCGATTACCGCATCGGCAAATTCTCTTGTGCCTACTTTTTTCTCACTTCGGTTCAGTCTATAAACATCACCTGTGTGGATTCCGTCTTCCAAAGTTTTCAACCAAGCATTTTGGATCAACTCAGCTTTATCTGCTTTGCCCAACTGAACAAGCATCATAAATGCACCATTCAATAAACCTGATGGATTGGCCATGTCCTGACCAGCAATATCTGGTGCAGAGCCATGAATGGCTTCGAACATAGAGTAATTCGTTCCAATATTGGCTGAACCTGCCATCCCTACTGAACCTGCTACTTCCGCAGCAATGTCAGAGATAATATCTCCATATAAGTTCAAGGTCACCACTACGTCCAAAGATTCAGGACGAGCCGCTACTACAGCCGACCCGATGTCAATAATCCAGTGGTCAGACTTAATTTCAGGGTATTCAAGTCTTACTTCATTAAATATTCTGTGGAACATACCATCGGTATGCTTCATAATATTGTCCTTAGTCATACAGGTCACTTTCTTTCTACCGTATGCTTTGGCGTACTCAAAAGCGTATCTGATAATCTTTTCAGAACCTGGCTCCGAAATCAATTTCAAGGTTTGAACAACCTCGCTCGTTTGCTGATGTTCGATTCCAGCGTATAAATCTTCTTCGTTTTCACGAACAATCACCAAATCCATGTGAGGGAAATGTGACGGCACAAATGGCGGGTAAGCTCTGAATGGCCTAACGTTAGCAAACAATCCAAGCGACTTTCTGATGGTTACATTCAAACTCTTATAACCCCCACCCTGAGGTGTGGTAATAGGCGCTTTAAGTAAAACTTTATTTTGGCGAAGTATATCCCAAGACTCAGGGCTGATGCCTGATTTATGCCCTGCTTTGTACACTTTTTCACCGATTTCAATCACATCATAGGCTAAACCTACATTGGCGGCATCCATAATACGAATGGTGGCGTCCATAATTTCTGGACCAATTCCATCACCATAAGCGACTGTAATTCTTTTTTGAGTTCCCATAAGTGCTTGAATGTCTTTTTTCTTGAATGGCTGCAAAGGTATCAAAGACAGGCTTTAAAAGGAATTAAAAGCTAAATTTATCGTCTTCCACTCATCAGATATTTTGAGCCGAGCACTTAACCTTGCATTAGTCTTTTTAGTTTTCTCACATTGCTACTATCTTTGCAGCTTACTCAACTAAGCAATGGACTCATACCAGAATATAAAATTCGAAAATAAAGACGGAGTCGTTCATCTCACCATCAATAGGCCCGACAAGCTAAATGCACTCAACTTCAGGACTATTGAAGAGATTGGGGAAGCTTTCCAAGAGATTTACGATTCAGCTGATATTAAGGCGGTAATCATTACTGGAGAAGGTGAAAAGTCTTTCGTGGCTGGCGCTGACATTTCAGAAATAGCTGAACTTTCAGAATTAAACTCAAGAAAATTCTCAGAACAAGGGCAAGAAGTTTTTGCTAGCATCGAAAACTGCCATAAGCCTGTTATCGCTTTAGTGAATGGTTTCGCTCTAGGCGGTGGCTGTGAACTCGCCATGGCTTGCCATATCCGTATTGCAACTGAAAATGCAAAATTCGGACTTCCAGAAGTAAGCCTCGGAATCATCCCTGGCTTTGGAGGAACACAAAGACTTACACAATTGGTCGGCAAAGGAAAAGCGTTTGAGCTTGCAATCTCTGGCGACATGGTGAAAGCTGACGAAGCAAAA
>CAXBPM010000361.1:0-4056 GCA_963977345.1 uncultured Roseivirga sp. | reverse complement strand
AAAGCTGGTCTTTACCAAGCAACTATCAGATACACACTTTCTGATTTGTAAGAACAACTAACAACCACTACTCAAGGCCTCATGACTTAATTGTTGTGAGGCCTTTTTTCTGAACAATAGCCATATACGCTTCAAAAAGAGGCTTTTACACACCAAAACACTTAAAGGATGTTTAGTACAATTCATCTATACAAAACCGCCATTGATCGCCAACGCTCAATAATAGTGTGCCTATTGTCCCACATTTGATCATTAGTTAATCATTAGAACTTCAAAAGAACAAAAACATGGAAACGCTCTTAGTAGAAATAAACGATAAAACAGGCAATCAGAATTTACTGAATAGCCAGTTGTCATTTCAAGGAGCTACTGAGCACCCAATGAATTCTTTGGGTCAAGACAAAAACCATGAAGAGCTATCAGCCATAGACCAACAACTGACTAGTAAGGTCATGCAAAGAATGTCTACTCTACAGAAAATGGCGAAAACTGGCTCTTGGGAGATCAAGTATGCACTCGATGGAGCGCCCATCAGTGATTCGGTTGAATGGTCTGATCAGGTATATAGAATCTATGGTTACGAGCCAGGTGAGGTTAAGCCTAATATAGAGTTTTTCTATGCCCATGTTCATCCAGAAGATTTGGAAGAAATGGTTACGGCCATAACAGAAAGCCTAGAAGCAAAACAATGTTTTAATGTAGGTCACCGAGTGGTTTGTAAGTCTGGAGAAGTAAAATACGTAAACCAGCATGGCGAATTCATTTATGGTGAAGAAGGTGCTGCTATTGGAATGATAGGCATCACACAAGATTTAAGTGAGAAGAAAGAAAGTTTCAAAAAACTACAAGAGGCACAAGCCAATTTTAGTAACATTCTAGAAAATACAGACACAGGTTACGTTTTAATAAACAATGAATTCAACATTGTAAGTTTTAACGATCAAGCCAATGAATTTATAGTTTCTGCTTCAGGCAGTTCCATCATAGCTGGGTCAAGCTACTATAACCTTATTCCAGCAGCTAGAATTTCTGCTGTAAAGGATTCTATCGAAGAAATAATGATCACTCAAAAGCCATTGAGCTATGAAACAAATTTACCTCTTAAGGATGGTACTGAAAGATGGTTGAAGCTTAGAATGTTTCCAATCATCAACAGCGACCAAGTGATTACTGGAATTACAATAGCAGCAGACGACATTACTGAACAAAGAAAATGGATGCTTGAAAAAGAAGCCATGACCAATAGCCTTATTCAACGAAACAAAGCATTGGAGCAGTTCGCATTTATCGTGTCACATAACTTAAGAGCTCCTTTGACCAACATTATTGGGCTTTCAACCCTAATTCCAGAATTAGACCCCACAATGGATGGCTTTGATCAATACCTGAAGGGCCTAAAGAAATCTGCTGATAATTTAGACAGTGTGGTATTGGACCTTAATTCAATATTAAAAATCAAAACTGACCTGGATGAAGGAAAGGTAGAAATGTCATTCACAAGTTTACTAGAAGACACCAAGGCAAACCTTTCTAATGTTGAAGCCAAGCAGACTGAATTCATAGATGGAGACTTCGCTGAGGTAGATAAAATCACTACAATAAAGCCATACATGGTGAGCATATTCACCAACCTATTGACCAATAGTATTAAGTACAAAAAACCAAGTGAAGCTTTAAAATTATCAATAAGGTCTTCCATAAAAAAGGGAAACATAGTACTAGAGTTTAAGGACAACGGACGAGGGATAGATATGGAAAAGCACGGAGAGCAAATCTTCAGTCTATACAAAAGATTCCATCAAGATGTGGAAGGCAGAGGCATTGGCCTATATATGATTAACTCTCAAATAGAAGCCATGGGAGGCTCGATTGAGATTGACAGTGCTCCCAATGTGGGAACCACTTTTACCATCAGCTTACCTCAATAATCACTATTAAAATCAAACATTATGGAAACCAAGAACACTTTTATCACCATAGATGACGACCCAGTTAACAACTTACTTTCAAAAATCATTATTTCGAAAGTAATTGACGGAGCAGTAGTAAGTGAATTCAACTTTGCGCAAGACGCTTTAGACTTCATATCGAATCAAGCTGAGCTTCCCTCTAAAACTACACTCCTATTGGATATTAATATGCCCGAAATGAATGGATGGGAATTTCTTGAAACTTTTGGCACATTTAGCCAGGACGTGAAAGATAAGTTCGAGATCTACATGCTCTCTTCCTCGGTAGATGATACCGACATCAATAAGTCTAAGGCCCATACCGAAGTAACAGGTTATATCAGTAAGCCCTTGACCATGGATAAACTGGATGTACTATTCAATAAAGCGAAGGCGGCATAAACACACATCGTATAACATCCACCATCAATGCATCGGTGGTGTGTAAAGCCCCTTCTCCATTCAGCGCACCTTTCAATAAAATGAAAGGCAAAATGGTTTAAAGACCAACATAAAACACCCCCTTCGAGTATCCCCAAAACCTCGAGCAAAGCTTAAAAGATGCATTCTCGCATTTTACCGACACCAATCTCCCATTGACCGACACTTGGCGTTTTTTACAGCTCAGAAGCTGCAATTTTGGTTCATAAACAATAACACAGAACTAAAAAAAAACATGAAAAAGCTATTTACAATATTCGCAATACTTTTATTAAGCAGTCAACTAGCAACAGCAAGTGTAACAGTAATTAATGGTTTGACACATTTCTACACTGGGAACTCTGGCGACATCATTTCTGGCGAAGTGATCCTTTTCAATTCATCAGCCATCGACCAAAGAGTTACATTCTCTATTAACGAAGCACTCTTTTCTTGTGATGCCAATAGAAGGTTCACTGAAAAAGCTCCTCACGCACAGTCTTCAAGCGATTGGTTTGAAAGCGAGGTAATGGAAAAGGTGTTAGCGCCAAACGAAAAATACACCTACCGCTATACCATCAGAATCCCAGCCAACCAAACATTAAAAGGTTCATACTGGAGCGTATTGATGGTCTATGTAGAAAACCCAGTGAAGAAAGAAAGATTAACCAACAACATCGGCCTCGACACCAAAGTAAGGTATGCAATTGGCCTATTGACTCACGTAAATGGTTTTGATGATGTAAACATTGACTTTTCAAATGTGAACTTCAACCAAACTGAAGACGCTCCTAAAAAATTAGAAATCAATGTTAAAAACGATGGTGCCTTTATAGAAGGTGTGCTTTTAACACTTGAAGTTTATGATGCTGCTGGAAACAAAGTATCGGTTTTTGAAACGGATAGAAACATGGTCTTCCCAGGTGTTTGCAAAACATATGTAGTGGATATCTCCTCTTTACCTCCTGGCGATTACAAATGTCTACTGCTGGCTGAAGCCCGCGAAGACTTTACAGGAACCAACTTGTCCTTAAACTTAAAATAAGGCCAGTCCCAAAATTAACTCCAATTTAAAGACACTACAGTCATGTTCAACACTCATAACACATTCAATATGTATTCTTCAAATGATCTAAAAAACACTTTGGGTGAAGCCTCAAAACGCATGACAAGAGTGCTCTTTATAATGGCTTTATTAATAAGCTCATTACAAGGCATAGCCCAGTCTAAATTTCAAGCCAAGGCAATGCACAAAACTGAAGCTTATAAGGCAGGAACTCGCCATACTTTGGCTTTCGAAATCACCAACCTAACAAGTGCCACTTCAAGCCTAAGTTCAAAATTAGAACTACCTGCAAACTGGACTGTAATAACACAACCTTCAGTAGTACAACTTAAAAGTCAGGAAAAGAGCTTCATACTATATAGCTTCTCTATTCCAACTGACGAAGTACCTGGATTGAAAAAAGCATACTTAGAGTTATTTAATGAAGACTTAACGATTTCGGAAAGAAAAGAGATTGACTTTAAAGTAGGTGTAAATCACGACATACAAGTAACAAGCTTAACTACTCCACAATACACTCAAGCAGGCGAATTGATCGAGGTTTCTTTCGAAATTAAGAACAAGGGTAATGTGAGTGAAAAAATAGAGCTTTCTTCTAGAAACAATATAGAGGGTGACCTA
>CAXBPM010000360.1:0-4066 GCA_963977345.1 uncultured Roseivirga sp. | reverse complement strand
GAAAAATGGTTTAAATATGTCTGAAGAGTCCGTCTAGCAGACAAATATTAGTTCGCAGCGTCATGCTGAGGTGAAACCGAAAGCATCTGTATTTTCTAGCAGAATCAATTTAGACCCTTCGTAACCTCAGGGAAAGAAAAGAAGTAGTTTAACCTCTAGTAAACTTAGGCAGGAAAGTGAATTCCTGTCGCGGGTTCTCCGAACCTGTGACACCCTATTAATCAGGGACTCCAGTCCCTTCTTACAAGCCTAAGGGAGTGGCAAAAGAAACTAAACGAAACCGTCAAACAAATGAGTTTTAGCACAAATCCCCTACCTACCGCCTCACCCTGCTTAACAAAGGTAAGAAGGGCGGGCACTCGTGCAAGCCTTAAGCTTCAGATATTTGTGGTACTGAAAAACAACTCGGAAAACTCTGAGCAAGGCGATATAGCATTTACTATGTATGCATGATCTTATAGATTCAATCTGCTAATATTCACTGTCTTTAGTCACTTGGTTGACCCTTTTAAGTTTTTAATATCAGTGCTTTTATTAAAATTGACGTAATTATTTTTTTTTACAGCCCACTTTGTTACTCACTTTTGAAACTTTAATAGACAAATGTGAAGTAAGAATCTGGAATATAGTTGAAATCAATAGTACGAGTTACGCTGTGGGTTTGTAGTCTGAACAATCCATGTCATACATGTAGAAGTGGTACACCACTTCACTTTGATAGCCTAATTAACCATTTTCTACAGAATGAAATTAACTAAAACACTGGGCTATCTTGGCCTTTTTGCTTCCCTAATGGTAGGGTTAGGCGAATTTTATTTACACTATTCACCTCATATATTAGACAACTCTGGAAATTATGAATTTTTCAAATTTGTCTCATTACATAACCTTACCACAGGTCATTTTTTAGCAGTTATAGGCTTACCATTTTATTTTGCAGGCTATATTCATATTTATAGAATGCTAAGGCCTGGAAACGAAACGTTAGCACGATTGGTTTTGGCAATTGGTTTTATAGCTTTTGCAATCGGAGGCATTTGGATAGGCTCAAGAGCTTCAATTGGTAATATTGTCCATTTAAAAGACCAGATTAATCTTTCTACCTATAACCAACTACTAGAACACTACGACAGCCACATGGAAATCCTTGTGAAAGCACTGCGTATTGTGATTGCTGGATTATCCATTGTATTTACAATTGCGGTATTAAGAGGTGGCACCTACTATAAAAAATGGATGGCAATATTTAGCCCAATCGTTATATTAATACTTTTAGTGATTCTAGGGAAACTAATGCCCACAATTGGGAAATTCATGCTCCCAATTTTAATGAATGTCACCCATTTTATACTTTTCACCCTCTCTTTATTTCAATTATATAAAATAAGAAAAAACTGCGATCATGCTTAAGCAAATTTTAAAAATAGCTGGGGTACTCGTACTTCTATTACTTATAGTTGTTGTGGGCTTCTTCTGGAAAGATGCCGTTTCAGACAAATATGACATTCAAATAGCGGAAGATAAAATCCCTACTTTCGAACAAGTTTCACTCGATTTCACACATCAGTACAATCGCGAAAAATCACTACCTATTGCTCCATCAGCACTTATTGATATAGATAATGACCAAATAGATGAGGTGTTCTTAGGCGGTGGAATGTTTCAAGAAGATGCCATTTTCGCATATCGAAATAACAAATTCGTAGATATTACATCGGAAGTTAACTTACCTAAAAAGGGTAACACAACTACTACCGTTGGCGTTGTATCAGCCGATTTTGACAACAATGGATTTACCGATATTCTTTTAGGCCGAGAAGATGGTCTTCGGATTTACTATAATACTAACGGAAAATTTACTGAGGTGATTGTAGATACCCCAATGAATGAAAAATCCAATCCTGCAGGAATTACCGTAGGCGATATTGACAAAGATGGGGACTTAGACATTTTTTTGGCAACCTATTTAAAAAAGGAATTAATGGAAGGACAAACCATTTTCGAAGATTACGATTATGGTTCTACAAGTGAATTATTACTCAATAATGGAGATAACACATTTAAAAGTATCACTAAGTCTGCCGGATTAGATTATGTGCACAATACTTTTCAAGGTGTTTTGGTAGATATCGACAACGATACTTGGCTGGACTTGATAGTGGCTCATGACACTGGCGAAGTTCGTACTTATAAAAACAATGGCGATTTAACTTTCACGATGATGCCAAATCCATTAACAAATAAGTTTGCCTACCCAATGGGGATAGCTGTTGGCGATTATAACAATGACGGTTTAGTGGATTTCATGTTTTCTAACACAGGGAGTACACTGCCTCGATTTTTAGCGAAGGGTGACATTAAGGATGTGTCGTTATTCAATGAAAAATGGATTCTTTTTAAGAACGAAGGAAACTTTAAATTTACAGATGTAGCTGCTGAGGCTAAAATTGCAGATTACGAGTTTTCATGGGGTTGTACCTTTGCCGATATGAATAATGATGGACTACAAGATTTAATGGTCGCAGAAAATTATGTGGATTTAGCACCAAACAAACTATTTAGACTCACAAGTAGATTATTGATCCAAAAAGAAGATGGCACCTTTGCACCAACTGAAAAGAAAAGTGGTGTTGTAGATCCATATTTTGCAATTACATCTTTAGTGAGTGATTTCAATAAAGACGGTTATTTAGATATGATTTGGGTGAATATTGACACCCCTATTCTCGCCTTTATTAACAATGGGGGCTCCAATAACTTTATCCAAGTAGATTTAGAAGATAACGCCCAAGCGCAGGGCGCTAAAGTTACGGTGACAACATCAACCAAAAAATTAGTGGACTGGTTAGTCACTGGAGAAGGATTGGCAAGTGATCAAACCGCTTTACTTCATTTTGGGTTAGGAGAGGAAACCAGCATTAAATCTGTGTTAGTAGAATACACTAACGGAAAGACAGACTTCGTCAGCAACCCTAAAATAAATCAAATTCTAGACATTAAATCTGAAAGGATACAGCAGCAATCAAAAGATTCAATCCAGTTAACAGCCAAACGTTGAACTCAAAAAGCCTTATACATCACATCATAACTATTCTGCTCTTAATAGGGCTTTATGGAACAGGAGGTTTGGTTTGGGACGAAATTCAAACTGGAGATGGATGCCCAAAAATTTGGATCATTCCAGCTTGTGTAATTATCCTTATATGTTTTTTAGTACCCCTAATTGCCCATCTTTTGAAGAAATATAACCCGTTATATTTTGCATTTACCAGTCTTGCCGTATCAGTTGCTATCGTTGCTTCCATATTACAATATACAGGCAATGGTGAATGTCCTAAACTAGATAGCGGTACACCAATGTGTTACCTTTCCTTTATAATATTTAGTACCCTAATAATTTTTAAGGCATTTCAGTTGAAATTAAAAAAAGCCATTGCCAACAGTTGACCTAACTGTTTTCTGAAAAAGACCTCTACGAGTTAACTTATCATAAACTACACCCTTTATAATGGGTGAAAAGTATTTATCTTATTCACAATTCAAACATTGGATCATATCTCGCATTTTTGGGTGTCACCCCGTATTCTATCGGACAATCCCCTAGGGATGATCACACATAAGAGTTATAAATATGGCAAAGAATAAAACCTCAGAAACAGAAGTTGGAGTCATTGATTTCATCAATTCATATGTGGACAATGATCAAAAGAAAGCCGATAGCCTTCAGTTAATTGAGCTTATGACCAAATGGTCAGGCTTTGAGCCTAGAATGTGGGGGCCAACCATCATTGGTTTTGGAAGTTACCATTACAAATACGCCAGTGGACATGAAGGCAATGCACCACTAATTGGTTTCTCTCCTCGAAAAGCCGCCTTCTCTCTTTATGTATACTCGCCCATCGAAGAACATAAATACTTGTTAGATGACTTCGGCAAATTCAAAATGGGGAAAGCATGCATCTACGTTAAAAAACTCTCTGATATCAATATAGGAACCTTAGAGAAAATGTGCGAAGCCACCATCGCATACCTTAATGAACATCATGAATGCGCCTGTAGGAATTAA
>CAXBPM010000359.1:0-4072 GCA_963977345.1 uncultured Roseivirga sp. | reverse complement strand
CCTTTTCCGGAGCTAAAACACTTAAAAATATCTTTAGAAGGAGAAACGTAGAAAGAAGGGCTCTTTTCATTCGTAAAAGGGCTGAGGGCCCTATAATTCGATCCCACTTTTTTCAACGACACAAAGTCACTGATCACCTCGACTATGTCGATGCGGTTCTTAATTTCCTGTATTGTACTGTCGCTAATTGCCATCCCTTCTTGCCTCAAATATAGGGCATTGCTAAGGCTTGAAAAAGCACGGAACGAATTTCATTTAATCCTGTTATTCAGACTAGACAAAAAGCCGTTAATTTGCAGCGGAATTAAATAACTATGGCAGCACTTACTAAGGAAAACGTAATCAAAGCACTTCGACATGTTGACGACCCGGATATCAAGAAAGATCTGGTGACCTTAAACATGATTCAGGACATTGAAATTGAAGGTAACAAGCTCACTTTCACGGTGATGTTGACTACCCCAGCCTGTCCGCTAAAAGAATTGATCAAAAACGATTGCTTAAAAGCCATTGAAGAACACGTTGGTCCTGATATCGAGGTTAGTATTAACATGAGTTCTCAAGTGACCAGTACTAGGGACAATGCGCCTCTCCTTCCTCAGGTAAAAAACATTATTGCTATTGCCTCTGGAAAAGGTGGTGTGGGTAAATCTACCGTTACCGCCAACCTTGCTGTTGCTTTGGCCCGAAGTGGTGCAAAAGTAGGTTTGATCGATGCTGACATTTACGGTCCTTCTATCCCCACCATGTTTAATTGCGAACATGAGCAACCGAATATCAAGAAGGAAGGCGAAAAAAATCTAATCATTCCGATTGAGCAGTACGGTGTAAAATTAATGTCGATTGGCTTCCTCACTCCAGCAGAAAATGCTGTGGTTTGGAGGGGTCCAATGGCCAGCAGCGCATTAAAGCAGTTCATTGGAGATACGGATTGGGGCGAACTTGATTATTTATTAATCGACCTCCCTCCGGGCACTGGAGATATCCATTTGACTTTAGTACAAACCGTACCTGTTACAGGAGTTGTATTGGTAACCACCCCACAAAAAGTGGCGCTGGCTGATGCTCAAAAGGGATTGACCATGTTTATGCAGCCACAAATCAATGTTCCTATCCTTGGTATTGTTGAAAACATGGCCTACTTCACTCCTGAAGAATTGCCAGACAATAAGTATTATATTTTCGGAAAAGACGGAGGTAAGAACCTAGCAGAAAAGCACAAAGTACCTTACTTAGGTCAAATTCCATTGGTGCAAAGTATTCGCGAAGCAGGTGACATTGGTTACCCAGCAGTAATGCAAGATTCGGTGAGTGCCGATGCCTTTAAAAGCTTGTCACAACAGGTTGCGCAGCAGGTCGCTATACGAAATGCGCAATTAGCTGAAACAAAGCGGGTAGAATTAAAAGTTTAACGTACATTTATACTTATGATAGAGAGAGTTGAAGCAGCTTTGGAGAAGATCAGGCCATTTCTTAAGGCCGATGGTGGTGATGTAAAAGTGCTTGAAATTACAGATGAAATGATTGTGAGACTCGAATTACTTGGCGCTTGCGAAAGCTGCCCAATGTCGCACATGACCATGAAAGCTGGCATTGAAGAGGCTATAATGAGAGATATACCTGAAATAAAAGGAGTTGTTGCAGTAAGCGCAACAACCGTATAATATTCCTCAACCAACACCTATTAAATGGGGCATAGTGTAAAAACACTGTGCCTTTTTTGATTTTAAACAAATGGACAGGGCAAACAAAAAATAACTTAGCTTGTTCATGCTATTATTAAACATTTGACCGTTTTCTTAATTGATTATCTTTGTGGACGAAGTAACCTAGGAACCATCACATTTTTAACCTACTTCTACCAATACGAAACCTTATGAGTGACAAGTCCTTTACGTTTAGCAGATTTCTAAAGAATATATTAATCATGGCCGGCATCGGAGTCGTTTTCGTGCTGTTCTTTTTCTATGTCTATCTCCCCTCTTCTACCAACCACAATGAAACCATAACAGTACCCGAACTGATTGGTTTGACGTTCGAAGACTTGGATGAGTTTGTGATCAAAAGAGATTTGAGGTACGAAATTGTGGAAGACTCAGGTTATTCAGAATCGGCAGCTCCGCTTTCCATTCTTTCTCAAAACCCTAAACCAGGGTCTAAAGTAAAGATGAACAGGAAGATTTACATCTCTCTCAATGCCAAGGTTCCGCCAAAAGTTAAAATGCCCAACCTTATCAATACTGATGTTCAAAATGCAGAAGATATTTTGAATACAAATGGACTGAAGCTCGGTTCATTGACCTATGAGCCCAACCTAGCTAACAACGCGGTACTGGCACAAACAATTGAAGGAAAAACCATAGAAGCTGGTGCTTCTATATTCAAAGGTTCTTCTATTGATTTAGTGATTGGCGATGGTGAGGGTGTGCAACGTTTTCTCGCTCCCGACTTTATTGGAAAGACTTTGGATGACGTAAAATTCCAAATCAACGCATCAAAACTTAAGCTTGATGTGATCAACTTTATTCAGATAGATAGCGTAGCTCCGAATACTATTTATAAGCAGTTGCCACCAGCGGGAACAATGATTAGATCAGGAAACTTGATCGAAATATGGGTGAATGGAAAAGATTCAAGTGAAGAAGAACCTGATGAGTCGCCTGAAGGTGATGTTAAAATGCAATAATATAAGTGAAGAAACTGCTGCTCATATCGTTCGTTTTTTTTGTCATGCAAACCATGGCTCAGATTACCGAGCGACCTTTACCTTTTAAGGCAAAGTCAAAAAGTAGTGGTGCTATTGTTTCAGCAGCCGCGGGAGTTAATCAAACTCAAGCCAACTTAACACTGCCTTTTTGGGACGATTTCTCACAAGCTAGCTTTTCTCCGAATCCCATAATCTGGAAGTCAGGAGAGAATGTAAGAATCAGCAGTTCAATTGCCAAATCTGCCCCAACTTTAAATGTAGCCATCTTCGATGGTGTTGATGCCTCTGGCAGACCCTACAACCCAACGAGTTTGCTGAATGGCGCTACGGACAGCTTGGTTTCTCAGCCCATAGACTTAAGTACTGTTCCCGTAAGCCAAACAGACTCAGTTTACATCAGCTTTTTTTGGCAAGCCACTGGAAATGGTGAATTGCCCGACAGGCAAGATTCATTGGTACTTCAATTCAGAAAGCCTGATGGTATCTGGCAAAGCGCTTGGAGACAAATTGGTGGAATAGACAATCAATCCGAAGAATTCAACCAAGTGGTATTAAAAGTAAACTCTTCATTTTTCTATGATGGCTTTCAGTTTCGACTTAGGTCTTTCACTCGCTTGGCTGGCGCATTCGACACTTGGCTAGTAGATTACATTTACCTAAACGACAGTCGCTACGAGGGTGATGTGGCACATGTGGATCGTGCATTAACCCGAAAGCCTTCATTTTTGATTACACCCTATTCAGCCATGCCAACTGAGCAGTTTTTCGCTGACCCGACAAAATACTTATCCGAAACCAATACGGAATTCTACAACCTCAACGACTTCTTTCAGCCTATTCAATTTACAACAACTGTGAAAGACCTTGGTACAGGAAATCAATTAGAAGTCCTTAACAATGAAAGTGTAGCCAATCCGCCACCAGGCCCTTACGCCCGAAGAACATTCACTTCCCCTACGCTTTCTGTGGCCAATATTGATACTAATGCTGATTCGCTTTGGCTGGAAACCACTTATTACATTAAATCGGGAGATAACTTCTATATCGAAAGCATTTCTGCAACCAATGACACCACCTTCAATACAAATCTAGATTACAGGGTAAACGATACTGTTCGGGTGGTCACTAAAATTGATGATTTCTTTGCTTACGATGATGACGATGCAGATTTCGCTGCAGGCATCAATCAAAACGGAGGTAAGCTTGCCTATGAGTTCCATGCCGAAGAACAAGCTTTACTGACACACATTGATATCAACTTTCCTTTCACTCAACAAGCTGGCGAGCCTATTGAGCTATTCGTATGGACTAATATTGAAGCAGAAGGCAGAACTGAAGAAATTCTATTTCAGGACTCCTACAGCG
>CAXBPM010000358.1:0-4077 GCA_963977345.1 uncultured Roseivirga sp. | reverse complement strand
ACAATAATACTGGGTTTTCTGAAGATTCTATACTTTCTAGCGTACTCCCTTTCTTAAAAGTGGCGTTTTCAGGGTCAATTTCCTTTATTAATTCGGCCAAATCGTAAGAATTCAAACTAGCGAGCAATATGTCTTCATCCCATTTAATAGGGGCAAAAGCATAATTCTCATCCTCATTCTTTTTAATATCTATTTCATAATAAGTACCTGAATTTCGATCAATCAACAGCCAAAACGCCTTAGCGAAGCCTATATTAAAGTTCATATAAATTTTTGAATTGCCCACCTTCGGATTAAGAATCCATACTTTCCCACTTTCCTGAATACTACCCATCGCCTTCTGGCCATCAGCCCTCATTTCTGCATCATTCCATAAATATTCTGAGCCAAAGTCAAGCTTGAGTATTGGCTTGATGGTTTTATCTTGAATTAGAAAAACGGTGTCACTAAAAATCGCCTTATACAGGAGGTCATCACCATAGGCCTCCAAACTGTTTAAACTACTCTCGATAGGAAAAGGCATTACATCTTTATATGGGTTCTCCATCCCCTCAACCTTCAGTTGATCATCATAAAAAACAATATTGAACTTGAGCGAGTCGTTTATTGGTATTCCATTCATATCCCCGACATAACCGTCTTTATAGGGGTAAAGGTGGGTAGACTTAACAGTCGGCTTGATCTGTCCCAAGTACTTTCCTTCAAAATCATACTGGTTTATGTTTCCTCGGTTGCCATCATGGATGAACAAAGTGTCTTTCTTTATCCAAAGGCTTTGCAAGCTTCCGTATTCTTCAGGCCCATCACCTTTTCTATTAAAAGTGGAAATAAATCTCCCTTCATTAGAATAAACAAAAACATCGCCCTCTGCCCCACTTGGAAAAATCAGTCTGTCATTAGCTTGAGAAAAATTATAAACCCCACTTAACAATCCTTCATCTGTTTCTTCCAAGCCCATTATTTCAATGGATTCAATCATTTCGGAGAGTTTGCGCTTGTTAGACTCAATGGTCAGAGGAATAACCTTAAACTCATTATTGGTTTGTTGTGCTACTTCGGTAGTTCCTTCCTTTTCGCCTCCACAGGCGGTTAACAATGCAGCGACTAACAGTGCTGAAAAAACTCGTTTCATATATTCTGATTTCTTATTTCAGTTCCTTAAACTTCAGCCACAATAATACTGGATTTTCCGAAGACTCTATTTCTTCTAAAGTGGTGCCTGAGCGGAATTTGATTTGATTTCCCTCCAAGTCTTCCGTAAACTCGGCTAGTTCTGCGGAAGAAAGACTCACTAGAAATCGGCCGTCATCCCATTTGATAGGCATGAGTTGAAAATTACGCACATCTTTTTTGCTGACCTTTAATCTTTGGTAGTTACTTGTAGCCCGATTGATGATAATGTAATCATTGATGTTACGTGAGTTGAATAAAACAAAGCTCTCATCTACAAAAGGGGCAAATGCAAAAACATCCGCTTGCCTTTCCCCTATTGCTTTCATGGCTTTAGATCGATTTCCGATTAATGACTTATCGTTCCAAATCCAATTCTCCCCAAAATCAATATTAAAAAGTGGCGCCATCTTTTGACCTTCCAAAAGGAAGACCGTATCACTTAAAGCTGCATGATATAATAACCCATTCTTATAAGAACTAAATACATTTGCTGCCATTCGAAAACCAAAAGGTGGAAAATCCACAAATGGGTTCAACATTACTTGAGGCTTTAAAACTTCATCCACCAGAATCACATTGTATTGTAATGAATCATTTGTCACTTTCCCACTGGCATCGAGGGCATAACCATCAGGGGTTGGGTATACAGCGCTCACATTGTTTGACAGCTTGGAACTACCTAGAAAATTGCCGTCAAAGTCGTACTGAAAAATAGAAGTGCCGTCAAAAATACCAATCCGATTTGCGTCTGCCCATACGCTACCAAGCCGTTCATACTCTTCTGGCCCTTGCCCCTGTCGGTTAAAAGTGCTTTGGTACTCGCCTGTTTTTGAAAAGAAAATCAAATCCCCATTACCGTGAGGTATTAGTATTCGGTCATTCGTGATTTCTACTCCAGCCACCATAGCAAGCAAAGAATTGTCCGTTTCCTCCAGGCGCATAACCTCCACTTCATCTATAAAATCGACTAAATCAACGACCGATGCTTCAATATCGATTTTAAAAGTTTTGAACTTATCAGCCTCTTTAGATTGATCAGCCTGATTTTGTTCGTTGTTTGAAGAGCAAGACATCAGCCCAAAAAGCAACACCACTAATGCGTGTTTTATCTTCATTTGATTAGTGATTTAAACTTCACCCACATCAACACTGGGTTTTCTGAAGCTTCTATTTCTTCTAAAGTAGTGCCCTCACGGAATTTGACTTTTACTTCACCCAAGTCCTGCATAAACTCTCGGACATCTTGAGATTCTAAACTTACCATCAACCTATCTCCCTCCATCTTTATTGGCGACATGGAATACTTATTCGCAGCATTTTTATTTGCCCTAACGTTCGTTACAGCCCCTGAATTACGATCTATCAATACACTGAACTTATCTCTCATCGAGGTCTTATAACTTACGTAAACCCATTTCTCGCCAACGTAAGAATCAACCCACCAAACCAAACCGGCTGTACCAACGAGATCGGACTTATTTGGAGCGTTTTCCCTGATGTCTTCTGTCCAAAGCCACTCTTCTCCAAAATCAAATTTCAATAAAGGTCGACTTTCATAATTCTCAATAAGAAAAACGGTATCACTTTTAAACGCGTGGTAAATCAGATTTTCCCCGTACGGCTTAAAGGTGTTGATGTTGTTTCCAAAAGCTATATTCATCGGTAACAAATATGGATTCGCCATCTTCTTCACCCCCATGTCCTTATCCAGAAACAGGATGTCAAATTGTAGAGTATCTTGAAAAGGGATGATGTCTAAATCTGCAACAAACCCTTCTCCATATGAATAAAAACTATTGGCATAAAACATTGGTTTCCAGCTCTTCAGGTGGTCGCCCTCCAAATCATAAGACATTACGTAGTTCCGATTAATGTCGTGCAGGAAAATTGTATCCCCTGCTACCCAGAAATCCCATATAAATTCATATTCTCCTGGTCCATTTCCTACATGACGAAACTGGCTGATAAACTCCCCGTTTTTGGTGAAAGAATAGACACTCCCAGCCCTTGAGTTTGGGAAAATAATTCTATCCTCTGTACTATATAACTGTTGAACATTGCTCAATAGAGACTCATCCGTTTCTTCTAAACGCATGATTTCAACCTCTTCGATCAATTCAAAAACCGATACTGGTTTGGCCTCTGTATCGATTTTAAAAGTTTGGAACTCATCAGTAGCAATAGCCTGCTCCGTTTGTTTCTGCTCATTGCCTGAAGAACAGGACAACATCAGCCCCAAAAGCAACATTAGGGCTCCGTATCTAACTTTTGTATTCATTTGGTTAGTGTTTTAAACTTCACCCACATCAACACTGGGTTTTCTGAAGATTCAATTTCTTCTAAAGTAGTACCCTCACGGAATTTCATCTTGCCCGCTCCTAGTTCTTCAATAATATCCGCTACATCTGTAGACTGAACTGTGCACAGTATTCTATCCCCCTCCCATTGCATAGGATATAGCCATAGCTTTTCTCCATTCGACTTTAAAAAATCGAGGTGCCTATATTCGCCAGTCTTTCTGTCGATCAATACATAAATTTGGGGGTTTCTTCTGTAGAAGGCGAATATAGATTCGGACCCCACATAAGTTGTACTCACCCATACCAAATCCTTGTTCCTTTTTACCTCATTACTTCTGTCCCGATCATCACGAATAGACTCATCCTGCCAAGCCCATTTACTTCCAAAATCGAGGTTAAATAGAGGTCGAGCTTCATTACCTTCTAGAACAAAAACGGTATCACTGAAAGGGTCGTGGTAGACAATTGTATTCTTATAGTCAGCAAAACTATTGGCTCCAATAAGGCCTATTCTATGCCGTTTTGATGGGTTTGTCAATGACTTAAGCTCCATGGCTGAATCAAGCAACATAATGCTATAGTGGGTAGGGCCTTCTATTAAATC
>CAXBPM010000357.1:0-4085 GCA_963977345.1 uncultured Roseivirga sp. | reverse complement strand
GCCATGAAACCAGCATTCATCAGAAGAAGAGTGCCGAGGACTTTTGAAATGACTTTAATATTGAACCTCATCTGCCTTTAAAGATATCAAATAAAGTAGGATTCCACTTTACTGATACTTTCAGGTTTTGAGAGAACGACTACCCTGTCTTTTGGTTGGAATCTGAAATCACCTGGGGTGGTAAAACCTTTGCCATCGCGAATAACTCCACCAATGATAGCAGTTTTTGGAAACTGGAGATTTCTCAATTCTTGCTGCGTAATTTTAGAACCTTCCTTTACTTCAAATTCTAGAATTTCAGCATCTACACCGTGAATACTAGTAATTGAAACAATATCACCTTGCCTAATATGGCGGAAGATAAAGTTGGCTGCGATCAGTTTTTTGTTGATCATAGTGTCCACTCCAATGCTTTGGGAAAGGTGGATGTAGTCCATGTTTTCCACCATAGCGATGGTTTTCTTTACGCCATTATTTTTGGCGACTAAACAGGATATAATATTGGTCTCTGAGTTTCCCGTTACGGCAATGAATGCATCAATGTCACTAATTCCTTCTTCATGAAGCAAGTCTACATTTCTTCCGTCACCATTAATTACCATGGCATCAGGAAGTTGATCTGCTAGTTCGAAGCATTTTTGTGGGTCGCTCTCAATGATTTTCACATTGTAACGATTGCTCAAGATTTTGGCAGCATGAAACCCAACTCTTGAACCTCCTAAAATCATTACGCTTTTAACAGGCTCTTTTTTCTTAGCCGCTAAAAAGAGAAGTTTTTCAACGCCATCGGGCTGAGCCACAAAATAGGCATGGTCGTTTACTTGAAAATGAGTATTTCCGTAAGGAATTATAGTTTCACCCTGGCGTAAAATGGCCACGGTCATAAATTTCTGTTCAGGATTCAATTTGGCCACCTCCATCATGGTTTTACCATTCAGAGGGCTGTTTTCTTCAATGTTTACACCAATTAAAGAAAGAAGTCCTTTTTCAAATTCAAAGCTATCTGTTAAGGCTACTTCTTTCAGTAACCTTTTAATTTCTTTGGCCGCAAGCGATTCGGGAGAAATGATGTCGTCAATTCCTAAATGCTTAAGGTTGAGTTTGTCTTTTTGATAAATGAATTCGGTATTCGAGATTCTTGCAATCGTTCTTTTGGCACCAAGATGCTTGGCGATGATGGCCGTAGCGATGTTGGCATCTTCTGATGAGGTTACCGCGATAAGCAGGTCTGCTTCTGAAACCCCAGCTTCTTCCAAAACACTATACGAAGTAGAGTTCCCCTTAATAGTGGACGCATCGACATAGTTTGATGCAGCCTTTAGCTTATCTGCCACTTGGTCAATCAATACAATCTTCTGGCCCTCAGCACATAGGAGTTTAGCTAAATGAAATCCCACATTCCCCACACCTGCAATTATTACTCTCATTGTGTTATATAAAAACCGTCCAAGATAGCCTAAATACTAGGAGTGCAAGTAAGTCCTTTTAACAATATGCCAAAAAGTATTTCTATCATTTCTGAGGAGCCATATTACCCGACTTTATATGAAGGTCCCTTTGAGGAAAAGGGATTTCAACATTGTGTTCCTTGAACTTCTCGAATATCAAGTAATACAATTGACTTTTCAGTACCGTAGGTCTGTTGATAAAAGTGCTTGTCCATACCAATAAGTCAAAATTGAGAGAGTTGTCTCCGTATTCTTTAAATAGCACATCGGGTTCAGGATCTTTTAGCACATCGGGATGCTTTTTAGCAACCTCAATCAAAATGGATTTTATATGGGCAGGGTCTTCCTTATAGGCCACTCCAACAGGAACATGAAAGCGAATGTTTCTTCCACTGTGGCTCCAGTTGATTACTGATTTACTAATAAACTCAGCATTAGGGATAATGATTGAAATATTGTCATTGGTACTCACCGTAGTGGCCCTAGAAGATATTCTGACGATATCGCCAGTCACTTGCCCCACTTCAATTCTATCGCCCACTTTAATGGGTCTTTCGAAAAGTATAATTAAGCCTGAAATAAAATTATTGGCAATATTTTGAAGGCCAAAACCAATACCAACACCCAAAGCACCAGCTAGAACATTTAATGAGCCCAATTGAATGGTGGTCTGAATAATGACAAGCCCACCGATTAAAACAGCAGCATATTGAATAATGGTGCCAATGGATTGGTTTACACCGTGGTCTTCAGAGTAACGACTCATCACTTGGTTTACAAAAACCACTTTGAGTTTTCCACTCAAAAATACCAGTAGAACTAGCAGGAAGATTACCCTAAGTAACTCAAAGAACATTAAGGGATCATCTCCGTTCTTGCTTAAGGCAAAATTTAAAGTTGAGTCTTTGTCTATGCCTATTGCCGTTAGCGCAAAGATGAATCCGAAAAAAAGGATGATATACTTGGTTGTGTTGCCAATAGAAAGTACCGTTTTACGGTCTTCGATATAGCGGTTTAAGATTTTGTTGATCAAAATTGACCTAACGAGGTTGCCTATTAAGTTGATCAGTATTAAAAAAGCTACTGGTAATATGACCTCACTCACAGTAAACTCGAGCTCCAAAATAGTAATAGGCTCGCTGATGAATGGAATATTCTCATTGATAGAAGTAATCAGTCTATCATAGTGAGATAGTACCTCGTTTAAGCTGTTTTGCATAAGTGGTTACCAATATAGCACATTTCTTTACTTAGGTAGTAAGAAAGATGAGTCTCCATAGCTTAAAAAACGATAGCCGTTGGTGTCGGCTTCTTGATATACTTTGCGCCAACCTTCGCCAATAAAAGCTGCAACTAGTAAAATCAAAGTGCTTCCAGGTTGATGGAAATTGGTGATCAAACCATCGCAAACCCTGAATTGATACCCAGGGAAAATGAAAATTTCCGTTATGCCAATTACTTGACTCAATTCGTTTTTATCCATCCATGCTAGAATTGCAGAGAAGGCTTCTGAACGCGTGGCTTTTTGTGGGCTTTGGTAGGGTTCTAACTTCTCAATAGCGAAATCCTCATTCCCATTCATTAATCGAACACCAAACCAATAAAGGCTCTCCAGTGTGCGCATGGAGGTTGTACCAATCGCAATGATACTATTTTGAGCATCTTCAACACTCTGAATACTCTGTCTATCTACCACCATTTGTTCCGAATGCATGGGGTGCTCCAGAATATTCTCCGTTTTAATAGGCTGAAAAGTGCCCGCACTTACATGGAGTGTGAGGAAGCTTTCTTTGATGCCACGGTCGGCCAATGATTTTAGAATCTCTGGGGTGAAATGCAGACCTGCTGTTGGAGCGGCTACAGCACCGTCATGCGCTGAGTAAACGGTTTGGTAACGAGGTTTGTCTTCTGCCTCTGGTTGTCGGTTTAAGTAGGGAGGAAGCGGCACCTTGCCAGAGGCTTCAACTATTTCTGAAAATGAAATAGAGTCATCATTCCAACTGAACTTAATCTGTCGCTTTTCGCGATCATGAATACTTGCACTAAGGGTTATGTTTTTGTCACCTAACGTTAGTGCTCTCACTAAAGGAATATCTTCCTTCCATTTTTTGAAATTGCCGATCATGCATTCCCAAATCACGGTTTTACGTTCTTCCATCACCACGCTCAAGATGGGGGAAGGAGAAATTGGCTTGAGTAGAAAAATCTCGATTTGGGCTCCTGTAGATTTATGAAAAATCAATCTGGCCGGAATTACCTTTGTGTTATTGAAAAAGAGGGTAGAGTGATCAGGAATGAGCGCTTCAATGTCTCTGAAGTCCTTGTGCTCAATTGTACCCTTATGGTAATGCAAAAGCTTGGATAGGTCTCTTTTGGCCAACGGATATTTGGCAATTCGTTCGTCAGGTAACGAATAGGTGTAATCACTCAGCTTGATATCTTTCTCTGTATTCATCATTTGCGATGCAATTTATTAATGCACAGTGTTAAAATGGGTTACTATCGAATCTTTTTTCCACCTTGGGAGTAGACTCAAATAAGAAGTCTTAAATAATCAATATTATGGGAAGAGGAGATATAAAAACCAAGAAGGGTAAAATTGCCAACGGAAGCTATGGTGTTAATCGTCCTGGGAAA
>CAXBPM010000356.1:0-4103 GCA_963977345.1 uncultured Roseivirga sp. | reverse complement strand
GTGATCCCTTCAGGAATCGAACCTGAAACCTACTGCTTAGAAGGCAGTTGCTCTATCCAATTGAGCTAAGGGACCGTTGTGTCGCTCTATCCTTCCGAAGTTTCGGAAGAGCTAAGGGACCGTTTGGTGCTTTATCCCCCCGAAACTTCGGGAGAGCTAAGACCAACTCGCTTTTCAAAAGCGAGTGCAAATATATGAAAATCGATTTTCTTTTGGCAAGTTGAACCTTGAATTTATTTGCATCTATTGCTGTTTAGTTTTTTGTGATGAAATATAGAGCGCTAAAAAATACAGAATTACAAATCAGTGAAATCGCATTCGGCTGTATGTCAATGGATTTGAGCCAAAAGGGCAATGATGAGTTGATCCATGCTGCCATTGATGGCGGAATAAATTATTTTGATACTGCCGACCTTTATGACCAAGGAAAGAACGAAAAAGCGCTTGGCCGAGCACTAAAAGGCAAAAGATCCGAGGTGATTGTGGCGACCAAAGTAGGTAATCAACTAAGAGCGGATGGCAGTGGTTGGGACTGGAATCCCTCGAAAGACCATATTCTGAAAGCAGTTGATCTGAGTTTGAAAAGACTTCAAACGGATTACATCGATTTGTACCAGTTGCATGGCGGAACAGTGGAAGATCCGATCAGCGAAGTGATCGAAGCTTTTGAGCAATTGAAAGCAGAAGGTAAAATCAGGAGTTATGGTATCTCCTCCATTCGCCCCAATGTAATTCGGGAATATGTAGCCAATTCAAATATTGCCAATGTAATGATGCAATACAGTTTGCTCGACAGGAGGCCAGAAGAGCAAATGCTGAGTTTGTTGGAAAGTAATAAGGTGGGCGTCATGGCGCGTGGTGGTTTAGCCAAAGGATTATTGGGCGGTAAAACCCCAGAGGCTTTCCTTAATTATAAGTCGCAGGAAATCGAGTTGCTGGTCAACGAAATGAAGAAGCTCACGGATGACAAAACCAAACTGTCGCATGTGGCTTTGCAATGGATCTTGAGTCACTCCGCAGTAAGCAGTGCTGTGGTGGGGATTCGAACCAAAGAACAACTTAATGAAGCTTTGGCCTATACCGAATCGACTGCTATTGAAAAAGCTAAGCTCGATAGTTTAGGTGGGGTATTGCCGCCTGCTCAATACCAAGCGCATCGATAAGTGTAAAATGTCCCAAATTCAGCAGGTCATTCGTTTAGTAAATGTTAGTTTTAGTTGAAATATCAAACCATCAAAGTCATGAACATCAGCTCCTCCAATTTTTCGTTTCTGAAAACCTTATCTGAAAACAATAACCGCGAATGGTTTACGGCCAATAAGAAGGAGTACGAACAAGCCCATGGAAATGCGATTTCTGTAGCGGATGCTTTGTTGACGGGGCTTTCTGAACACGACCAAATTACCACGGCTACTGGAAAGAAGAGTTTGATGCGGATTTATAGAGATGTGCGTTTTTCGAAAGATAAAAGCCCTTATAATCCACGTTGGGCTGGAAGTTTCAATCGATCCAAACCAGCCTTGAGAGGCGGTTATTATTTCCATTTACAACCGGGCGGAAACACAGTAGTGGGCGGAGGCTTTTATCAACCCAATGCCGATGATATCAAACTTATTCGTGATCATATTGCCATGGATGACGAACCCTTGAGGAAAGTAATATCCGATGCTAAGTTCATAAAGACCTTTGGAGGCTTGCAGGGGGAGCAGTTGAAAACTGCACCAAAAGGCTTTGAGAAAGATCATCCTTCCATTGATCTTTTAAGGTATAAATCCATGTACGTGTTCAAAAGCTTCTCCGATAAGGAAGTAACCTCACCTGATTTTGTCGAAAATGCCTTGTCTGTATTTTTGGCCTTACGTCCTTTTTTCGATGTAATGACGGACTATCTTACTACTGATATGAATGGAATTTCCCTTATTGAAAATCAAGGGTAAACATTAAGGAGGAAAACAGGGAATAAAGACCATGGCAAGAAAAGTGATTTTTGAATTTTTAGAGCAACTCACTGCAAACAACTCTAAAGAGTGGATGGACGCCAATAGGGCTTATTACGAAGAGGCCAAAAACGAAGTGGTCAATCTGTTCGAGCCTGTTTTAGCTTCGCTGAAGGAAATCGACCCAAGAATTGTACAGCCCTCGGCCAGAAAAGCCATTAGCCGAATCAATAACAACCTGATGTTTCACCCTGAAAGGCCGACCTATAAAGATCATTTTGGAGTAGTGTTTGGGCATGGAAAAGGCTTGGCGGATTTCTATGTACACTTGGGCACGGACGAAACCTTAATGGCGGGCGGAATTTGGCATCCAGACAGCGCAAGACTCAAGAAAATCAGAACTGAGATTGATTACGAAGGTCACAAGCTGATGAAAACCCTAAATGCCGAGCCCTTTAAAAGTTGGTTTCATTTCTATACAGAAGGTGCATTAAAAACTGCACCTAAAGGCTATTCACAAGATCATGAGTTTATCGAATTGTTGAGGCTGAAAAGTATTGCGGCAATGCGTCCGATTACACGAAAGGATATTCTTTCTGATGGCTTTCATGATACGGTAATTGAATCTTATGCGGCCATTTTACCTATGATCGACTTTTTGAATGTTGCTTTATTGGATGATTAATATTTAACTTGAAGAAAATTACTGAGCATGAAAAAGTTAATGATTTCAATGTTTCTGCTTTTGGCAGCTTTTGCTGTGAAGGCGCAAGAGGCCACGGTTAGTGAAGCCTCCAAAATAGAGTTTGAAAACAAGCTGTATAACTTTGGTGAAATTGCCCCAGGCGATACCGTAGACCATGTCTTTACTTTCAAGAACATAGGCACGGCTCCTTTGAAAATATTGTCGGCACGTGGTTCTTGTGGTTGCACGGTGCCAAAATACTCTACCGATGCTGTTGCTCCTGGTAAAAGCGGGGAAGTATTTGTGCGATTCAATAGCGCAGGTAAACGCGGTAACCAAAACAAAACTGTAACACTTGTCACTAACGACCCGACAGCTCAACAAGTCATTTTAACCCTACGAGGGAATATTGTTACTGCGGGAGAGAGAAAGGAATAGTTTTCTTTCGAAATAAGAATTTTGGCCCTTGGAGTTGCTATGACTTCAAGGGCTTTTTCATTTTAATGTCCTTAATTCCTAGAATTGGCATTAGCTGCAATTTGATTTTTTTCATAGCTTCACCCTCTTCAAAACAACCCTCATATGAAAAAACAATTGATCACACTTTTAATGCTGGTTTCGGTAGGGCTTTTAGCCCAAACTGCACCTAACTGGCTTCGGTATCCGGTCATTTCTCCGGATGGTACTACAATCGTATTTACCTACAAAGGCGACCTTTACAAGGTAAGTGCAAACGGTGGCGATGCCGCCCAACTCACTTTTCACGAGTCGCATGATTTTATGCCTGTGTTTAGCAAAGATGGAAAAACCATCGCTTTTGCTTCAGACCGATACGGCAACTTCGATGTGTTCACCATGGACATCCGTGGAGGGGAAGCGAACCGCATTACTTTCCATTCAAATGATGAGCAGCCTTTCTCTTTTTCTGCCGATAACAAATCAGTGTTGTTTGGAGCGCTAAGACAGGATTTGGCCGAAAACAGACAGTACCCACACGGTTCTCAGTCGGAACTATATTCCGTGCCTGCGGCTGGAGGTCGAGTAGATCAGCTTTTTTCTTTCCCAGCAGAATATGTGCAGGTGAATAAAAGCGGAAGCCAGATGGTTTACCACGATAAAAAAGGAGGCGAAAACGAATTCCGTAAGCATCAAAATTCTGCCATTGCCCGAGATATTTGGGTATATGATAAAAAGTCGGATTCGCACAAAATGATTACTACTTATGTAGGAGAAGACCGTCAGCCGATTTATAGCCAAGACGAGAAAAGCCTTTACTTTTTAAGCGAAGAAAGTGGCAATTTCAATGTGCATAAGCTTTCGCTTGACAATCCTGCTGCAAGAACTCAATTGACGAATTTCAAAACGCATCCAGTGCGTTTCCTCAGCATGGGTGCAGGTACTTTGAGCTTTGGCTACGATGGAGAACTATACACCATGAAAGAAGGGCAACAGCCTAAAAAGCTTTCGGTGAATATTGTGAC
>CAXBPM010000355.1:0-4106 GCA_963977345.1 uncultured Roseivirga sp. | reverse complement strand
TCCCCATTCTCACAGTGTCTTTGCATGCGCAAATGCAGGGTTTTAATACCTCTTAACACCAAGAAGGAATCTTGAGGCCCACATACCGCCCCACATGACTTCTGGATAAATGCCAAATCTTCAGCTAACTTATCATCGTTCATGGCCAATGCTCCCATTACCACGTCTGAATGACCAGACAAATACTTGGTCACAGAATGCATTACAAGGTCAGCTCCTAGGTCCAGTGGGTTCTGAAGGTAAGGTGTGGCAAAAGTATTATCCACCCCTAGCATTACCTTATGTTTCCTAGCGATAGTAGCCGCTCCCTTAATATCAATGATATTCATCATTGGGTTAGTAGGCGTTTCTATCCAAATCAGTTTCGTTTTTGGAGTAATGTGCTTTTCGATATTCGACACCTCTTCCATCGAAATGAAATTGAACTTGATTCCGTATTTCGCAAATACTTTGGTAAAGATTCTATAGGTACCACCATAAAGGTCATCGCCAGTAATCACTTCGTCACCTGGGCCCAGAAGCTTAATTACCGCATCGATAGCAGCCAAACCCGAACCAAAACACAAACCATGTTTCGCATTCTCTAGCGCAGCAATGCTATTCTGCAAAGCAGAACGAGTTGGGTTTTGTGTTCTAGAATACTCATACCCCTTGTGATCACCAGGTGATCGCTGTGCGTAGGTTGACGTTTGATAAATGGGCGTCATGATTGCCCCCGTAGTTGGGTCTGGACTTACTCCAGCATGAACCGCCTTGGTACCAAACTTAGTGTTTGTGTTCTTTTCCATCACTATTTCCGTTTTTGGCAATGAAGGCTTCCATTTCTTTATTCATCTCTTCCTTGCTCTGATTGTAGCTAGGCGTTAAAGACAATTTGCCAGGAAATTGTTCCACCATTAATGTTTGTGTAGGGAAGGCGAACCTCACTCCTAATTTCTCTGCCAAGCGATTAACACTCAACATGATTTCTTGACGGCACCTTAGTTCTTCATTCCAAGTGGGCACTTTGAAGAAGATATAAAGCATTACATCTAGAGAAGAAGCTCCATAATCATTCAGGAAGATGTTGTAAGAATCTTTTCGTGTATCAGGATGATTCAAAACAATTTTCTCTACTCCTTTCACAAACACTTCAATTAAATCGGTTGGCGTATCGTATGTAATCGCCAGTTTAGTAAAGTACCTTCTGTATTGACGCTTACCGTGGTTGTCCACTGTTCTATTGGAGATTACGCTATTCGGTACATACATTAAAGAATCCCTGAAAGTCCTTATTCGGGTAGAACGGAAACCTACTTCTTCTACTGTTCCGTCAACATCGTCAGAAGTGATCCAATCTCCGATTTGAAAGGGACGATCAACGAAGATCATTACGGAACCAAAGAAGTTCTTGAGGGTGTCTTGAGCGGCCAATGCCACGGCCAATCCACCAATAGACAGACCTGTTATCAATGGCCAGATATCGAATTTAAGTCCATCGAGAATAGCCATAATTCCCACCAAAATCACAAAGGTTTTTAGAATCTTACGCACCAAAGGCACCAATTGATCATCCAGTGTATTCTGGGTTCTTTCGGCAACCTTCTTCATATAGGCTCCCAAAACATCCACCATTTTATAGAAGAACATGGTAGCAAATAGAGGAAGTAATGCACCTACCCCTAGAATAAGGTACTTAGAAATGGCAATTGGTAATTGGAGTGTAGGGATCAAGATACTTACGAACGCAAATACAATCACCAAACTAAAGGGTCTAGCCACTGGCAATATCAGATTATTCGCCAAGTCGACCTTGCCGTATTTATGAAGCATTCTAAAAATGACAACCCTCAGAAGAAGCGTCAGGATTAAATGGAGCACATAGGCAAAGGTTATGATGATTAGCCCTCCTATTAATTGCCACATATGGAGCCCTATGTATTTCTTCGATCCGAGCTTGGGCAAGAGATTCAGAAGACGATCCGTTCCGAAAGGGTAAACTGATTTGTGAATAAGGTTAATACTCTGGACAGATTTACCAGAGTAAAACCAACCACCAGCTTCTTTTTGCACATAAATTTCAGGAAATTCACTAAAAAGCACATACCGCTTTTTCATGGTCGTGCTATCCATGTGGTCTGGGCTTTTAGGCACATCATCCAGGTAAATATAATTGCCAGACCCGTCAAATATCTGTTTCAATTCAATGGCCAAATTTTCAATTTCGTCTTGAGATAAATCACCTTGGCGTAGTGACTTCGCTGCTTGAGCAGGGTCATAACTCTCTTCTTGTAGATAGGTAAGGTGATTTAGAATTGCCTCGTATGGTGAATTGAAACGATCAGGTAAACTGTCGTTTTGAGCCACAGCAAAACCTAAACTGGTAACGAATAAAAAAATCGAAAAAACTAATTTCATGGTGTTTTGACCTATTTGGCAAATGTATAAATAGCCATTTGATTATCGAAATTTACAAAGAGCTCATATTCTCTTTTGTTCTGATAGTAGAGAATGCCCACTGGATTTGTAGAAAAAGCCTCTTTAGAGAATATCTCTTTGCCTTGATCATCTAGAATCACTAAATCACCAGTAGCCAAGTTCTGAGCTACATACAATTCACTGTCATTTCTGAAATTATAATATTCAAAAACCCAATCCCCTTGGCCTTTAAAGTCATATTCGAATTTGCGCTGACCTTTTTCATCAAAGACGGTAAACTGATTATTATCCTTCCTAACAGTTAAAAGGCCTGTATTAAGCTTATCTCTCACGGCTATGAAACGGCTTGAGACTGATGGCTTCACCAGTTGATTTCGCCCTTTTACAGTTCCGTTGAAGTCAAGTGAGAGCAATTCTCCGTCTTCTCCCAAAATTTTGATGAAAGACTCGTTAAAAGATGGCCCCTGCTGAATAAAGTAATCTCCTGAAATTCGCTTGTCGGTCTGGTATGGAAAGCCCGGGTATTCTTCCCCTTTTCTATTCAGAAGATGTATGTTACCATTAGCCTCCACAATAACGAAGCAGTCTCTACCTCTGATTCTGATATGTTCTGGTGCTGCTCGTAAGGCAGAACCCATCGCCTTTGGCGACCAGCCTTCCAGCATTTCACCTTCTTTGCCTAATAAATAGACATTCCCTCTTCTATCTGTAGTGGCATATCTGTAGTTCTTGCTGTTATCATAATCCACAACAGAGTACTGTGTAACTGGAAGCTCTGTTGTAAACGAAACAGGAAACCCATCCACTTCATCACCGTTTCTATCAATCAAATGAACTGCAGAATCAGTGAACATCAGGTATTGAAGTTTACGATTGGCATAGTAGTCTATTTGTTCAATCGTTCCATTTATCCTCCCTTCAAGTTCCTTTTTCCATAATATATTACCCGTTCTATCGACTAAATAGAGTTGGTTAAGCTCATCTTGAAAAACTATCTCCTGAGCACTATTATTATGGTTTTTAACTACATATGGTTTGGTAATAAGTTTACCATTCCCATAAGCATTAGTCACTAAATTCAACCCAACTTCTGTCTTAATTGGCTCAGTAGCGCTCTTATTATTTCGAACTGCAAGCCCTTTTACGGACTCATTAAAAGTAAGCTCTGCGCTTACAATGAGTCGGTTTGAAGCTTCATTGACTTGAAAATTGAAGTTATCGAATGACGAAAACAATTGGATATGTTCTTTAAAAAAGGCCTTCCATTTCGGGTTGAAGGAATTGACAAGCGGATCTAAGTAGAACTCGAAATTATTAAGTTGGGTAATATTGGCTTCTCTTACCAGGTTATCCAAGTACCGCCTTTTTTCAGGAATTCTCCCCCAAGTGTTCTCTGCATCGTAATCAACTAAAACCGTTTTTAGTGCATCAATATTATCGCTAATGAGCATTACATTATTAAAGAAGGCATAGTAAGGTTTGCCAGAATTCCGGTATTGATCTCCATATGCTTCTCCTAAAAACTGCCCTTCGTTTACAAACCTGATTTCGTTATTGATAAAACTTTCTGTAAACAGGGTATCTCCTTCCGCTCTACTGGTTTTGGAAATCTCTTCAAGCATTTTTGACATTTCTGATACATCAGAAACTTCTGACAAAAGAACTTGAGACATGGTGTTTGCGCCAAG
>CAXBPM010000354.1:0-4118 GCA_963977345.1 uncultured Roseivirga sp. | reverse complement strand
GATAGAAATCCAACTAGAACAGAGCCTAAAGCGACAATAGGCAGGTTAGAAAGAAACTCTAAAACCATTTGTCGGTCGGTGAAATCATTAAAGAAAGGAATGACCACAACCGCCACAGTGAGTCCTAAAAGACCAGCGATAAAAGTGATAAGAACGGATTCTGAAATAAATTGGCCTATCAACTGAGATCTGAATGACCCAAGCACCTTCCTTACCCCTACTTCCTTAGCCCTATTTGCAGAACGGGCGGTAGAAAGGTTCATGAAATTGATGCAAGCAATGGTCAATATAAAAATGGCAATGGCTGTGAAAATATAGACATAGGTGATATCACCCTCTGGCTCAAACCCTCCATAACCATCAGATTTCAAATGTATATCGGCCAAAGGCTGTAAAAAGTATTCAAAGTTATTCCCTCCGGCCTGAAACTGCTCAAAGCTCATATTCAGATATTGCTGAAGCTCGAGCCCCATTTTCTGGATGGCTATTTCGTTGATCTTATCTTGAACAGCAGCCAGGTTGGCATTTTTATTAATCACCAAATAGGTGTCATAATTCTGACTCAACCATTCCTGATTATTATAGTCACCCTCCCTCGTAATAAATGAGAGTATGAAATTGAAATGGAAGTGACTGTTGTCAGGAATATCTTCATACACCCCGCTCACTATCCACTCTTCATCTTTATCCAGCTTCAGCACTTTACCCATCGGGTCTTCCTCTCCAAAATACTTTTTGGCTTGCGTTTGGTTCAGTACCAAATGGTTTGGCCGCGAAAGTGCTTCTTCGGGGTTACCCTGAATAAGGTTTACAGAAAACACTTTGAAGAAGGTTTCATCTGCAAAAACTAAGTCATCTTCATTGAAAACCTTATCGCCATACTGCACCACCCAGTCTCCGGTATTTCTAAAGCGAAGGCGCTCTTCCACTTCTGGAATTTGCTCCTTGAATATAGGTCCCGCTGGAGATGGGTTCTGGGAGCCCGTGAAATCACGGCCATTGAAACGGCCATTGATAATTACTCTGTAAATCTGCTCTTGGTTTTCGAAATGTCTATCGAAGCTTTGCTCGTAGTTTACATAAGTCATGATTAACAGCACGCACGAAATACCAATAGCAAGTCCGGTGATGTTAAGAAATGAGAAGAATTTATCACGCAGAAGACTGCGGAATGCAATTTTGAGGTAATTTTTAAGCATGTGGTTGTTGTTTTGAGTTGTTTGACCTGAACCTGCTATCCAACAGGTTCAAAAACAAGACGACACCATTTACTCAATGGTTGCACCAACCTAAAAGTTTTCTAAATGTTTTATTTCCTGACCATTAAGCGTGATGTATGACTTCATTAAATTGGCAGTAAGACATGAATGGATAGGAAGTACTCCCAAAACATCACCTATTTCAATAGCTTCAAAAACTTCAGTAGAAGCCCTAAGTACTCCGTGCTCTTGTGAAAGAGACACCAGCTTTATTCCCTCCACAATGGGCGACCAACCCTCCTCTTCCAACACCACCACTTCGCCAAAAAACTTCTCTTCATTAGCATCAAAAAGATGATCTTTTGAAAAGTGAACCGCTCCACCATGAATAATGATTTCGTTTCGACTTTCATTCTTCGCCACCACAGGACAGGCCATGGCCACAGCAATATCACTTTCAGCGCATACATCCAGATAGTTCATCACCAAATCATAGAACACGAAATTGCCAGGGCCGATTTCATCCACTCCTTCCATTTCCTCTACCAAGGCACAGCCCGGTGTATCCCCCACTCTAATTCTCAATGACTCCCCCGTAGCAGCCAGCACAGCCTTTACGGCTGTCATTTTCTGAATTACTTCCGCCCAAATCCTCTTAATCTCTTCTACAGAATTGGTGTGATAAGTATTACCTGGGTGACAATATAAACCGTAAAGATTAGTCATACTTCCTACCTCAATCAATGCAACCAATTCCTTTACTTTAGCAGTGTCTTCTGTAGAAACACCAGACCTTCCATAACCCGCATCCATTTCGATAAATAGGTTTACTGGAGCTACCAATTCTTCATTCAACCGATGAACCACCTCAGTATTGACCACAAAAAGAGTGAGGTTAATTTTCTCTTCTAACATTCGATTAATGGCAGGAATTTCCAGCATGTTAAAAGGAAAAGCAATGGTAATATTGGCCCAACCAGAACGAGCGAAAAATTCAGCCATCTTTACAGAAGAAACCGTAATACTTTCAATACCATGGGCCTTAAACCACTCACCTATTTCAGAAGATTGATGTGTTTTAAAGTGAGGAACCAGTTGCACATTCAAACGTTTGGCTTTGTCCACCATCCGCTGAATATTAATTTTGCACTGTTTTTCGTTGAGCAATAAGGTTGGTCTGGTAATTGTAATCATTGGGTTCGAACGATTTGAAACACTTAACATGAATATAGCCATGAAGAAACCACTTTTTATCCTGATGTCCATACTTATTTTAAGTAGTTGTGACCCTACAAACACGAACGGCTACAATGAACAAGCACTCGATAATTTAGAGTCTAGTGATACGGACTGGTCTCCAAGAAATGAAAGCATGAAGCTTTCTGCTGATAGTTATTCCGGAAGAGCAATGACCACCTCCAATTTCGCGGAGCAAGACCAAACTTCAAAAATCATTACTACTGCTGACTTGAACATGGAAGTGGCAAACTTAGAGAAGTTCGAAGCCAGCTTAAGCGAGCTATTGAGCAAGTACAAAGCCAACGTAACCAATCAAAGCCGAAACGATTCGGACAGAAGGCTAGATGCTTATTTCACTATCCGTGTTCCGCAAGATCAATTCAACAATCTGTTTGACGGCCTGAAGCCCTTTGCTAAGAAGATAGAGCATCAGTCACTTAATCAGCAAGATGTTACTGAGCAATTCATTGATGTTGAAACTAGGTTGAAAAACAGAAAAGCTTTAGAAGCCCGTTATTTAGAGCTTTTGAAAAAGGCCAATAATGTGAATGACATGCTGAACATTGAAAGGCAATTGAACCAAGTGCGTTCTGAAATTGAATCTCAAGAAGGAAGGTTGAAATACCTCAACGACCAAGTGGACATGAGCACCATTCAATTAAATGCTTACGAAGTAAAGCCATACGTATTCGAACCTGAAAGTCAAGACAACTTTGGTCAGCGCATTATGAAATCTTTAGCCAATGGCTGGGCGGGCCTTATCAACGGAGTGATGTGGATCATAGGTCTGTGGCCATTGATTCTCGTTATAGGATTAGTTGTTTTTATAATGAAAAAGAGAAAAGCATAAGCAACAGATTTGTAAAATATGAAACAGTAAAAAGTGGCCCTTGCCACTTTTTTTTATGCCCAAAAATTAAAACAGAGGTGATTTCATCCTTTGTCTCAAAAATAATTCGAACCTATTTCATCAATCTCTCGTAAAATGAGTTAATTTGATATTATATTGATATCACTTTAAATCAACTCAAAACACATATACCATGAAAGAAGAAAAAACATTTGAACCACGGTCGGGGTTTCCAATACTCCTTTTGGCCTTCCTCATTTTATTCGGAACTATAGGCGCGTTGGTCTTTACACGTATGCCAATTTTCGCACTGTTGTTCCTCGTATTTTTTATTATGCTTTTTGGCTTTTTCATCATCAACCCAAATTCATCACGTGTGATGGTGTTCTTTGGTGACTACCGCGGAACCGTAAAGAAAAATGGCTTTTTCTGGGCCAATCCATTTTACTCAAAAAAGAAAGTATCGTTAAGGGCTTACAATTTTGATAGTGAAAGACTAAAAGTGAATGACAAACTCGGAAACCCAATTATGATTTCAGTGATCTTGGTTTGGCAGGTGAATAACACTTACAAAGCCATGTTTGAAGTAAATGATTACGAACACTTCGTTCGCGTTCAGTCCGATGCCGCAGTGCGTAAATTAGGTGGGAGTTACGCTTATGATAATTTCGACAATGATGGCGAAATCACATTAAGAAGTGGCATGAACGAGGTAAACCACGACCTTGAAGAAGAGCTTCGCGAACGATTGGCCATGGCTGGAATTAATGTAATCGAAGCTAGAATTGGTTACTTGGCTTATGCTGAAGAAATCGCAAGTGCCATGTTAC
>CAXBPM010000353.1:0-4118 GCA_963977345.1 uncultured Roseivirga sp. | reverse complement strand
AGGAGCTTCTCCCAAAACATGAACTACTTTAAATCGATCTGAATGATCTGATTCCAACTTCTCTAAAGTTGATTTGAAGATAATAGAGTCAGAATCTCTATTGGCATAAATTAGAGAGATTTTAGACTTAGGTTCTTGGCTTAATGCCGATTTAGCAATTGAGATTAATGGTGTAATTCCACTTCCACCACCAAAAAGCACAATGTGTCTTTCGTTCTTTGAATCAAAAGTAGTAGTAAAGTTACCGATCGGCTCCAGTACCTCCATTACATCTCCAGCTTTCAAATTATCACCGAGGTGATTTGACATTAAACCGCCTTCTACTCTTTTAACTGTTACGGCAGGCTGTGGATCAACAAAGGGAGAAGTACAAAGCGAATAGGCCCTGCGCTCCTTCTTCCCATTAATTTCTGCAATAAGGGTGAAGAATTGACCTGATTTATAGGTGATAGTTCCAGAAGCTGGTTGCTCAAAATAAATACTGATAGCGTCAGCCGTTTCGTTTACTACTTCCTTTACTGTTAAGTTCAAATGCCCTGCTTTCACCGAAGGAATTTCACTTTTCTCTGTCTGCTTTTTTTTGAATAATCCGAATGCCATGCTTAAAATTCTGTTTATAGAAATTGTCAGTGTAACAACACCAATGCGTAGAAAGTAGTTTAAAAGAATGCAAAAGTAATCATCATCTGTTGAACTATGAATTGTTATGTCAATTTAGATGCAGAAACAGGGGAAGAGATACAAAAATGAAGGCTCAAGCCCGTACATTTTTGTATCTTTGCGCTTTCTTTTTAAACCGAAAACATGGATTTGAATACACTCACGGCAATTTCGCCAATTGACGGTCGCTACAGAAGGGTAACTAATGCACTAACAGATTATTTTTCTGAATTTGCCTTGATTAAATACCGCGTTGAAGTAGAAGTAGAATATTTCATTGCTTTGTGCGAAATTCCTCTTCCACAGTTATCAGATGTGGATCACAAAATATTTGACTCACTTAGGTCTATTTACACAAACTTCACTGAGGCCGATGCGCTTAGCATCAAGGAAATTGAGAAAACCACAAATCATGATGTAAAGGCGGTTGAATACTTTCTGAAAGATAAGTTTGAAGCCCTTGGCCTTACAAAGCACATCGAATTCATTCATTTCGGTTTAACATCTCAAGACATTAATAACACTGCCATTCCATTATCATTGAAAAGGGCGATGCACGAGGTGATTGAGCCTTCAATTTTGGAGGTAAAGAACACAATTAATGAAATGGCCGAGGCATGGAAAAACATTTCTATGCTGGCCAAAACACATGGCCAACCAGCATCTCCAACGAGATTGGGTAAAGAAATGCAGGTGTTTAGCAGTCGTATTGAAGAGCAAATGATTCTGTTGGGCGATATTCCTTTTGCTGCAAAATTTGGCGGTGCAACTGGTAACTTCAATGCCCATCATGTAGCCTACCCTGCTATTGACTGGATTGACTTTGGAAATGAATTTGTAAAAGAATCGCTTGGCTTACAACGCAGCCATCCTACCACACAGATTGAGCATTATGACCATATTGCAGCCATTTTCGATAACCTGAAAAGGATTAACACCATCCTCATCGATTTCTCTCGTGACGTATGGCAGTATGTGTCCATGAACTATTTCAAGCAGAGGATTAAAGCAGGTGAAGTGGGATCATCGGCCATGCCGCACAAGGTGAATCCAATTGACTTTGAGAATGCTGAAGGAAACCTGGGAATCGCCAATGCGATCTTCGAGCACCTTTCTGCCAAATTACCGATTTCAAGACTACAGAGAGACTTAACTGACTCTACTGTATTACGGAACATTGGAGTGCCTTTAGGGCATACGCTAATCGCTTTAAAATCACTTGAAAAAGGAATTAAGAAGCTGGAGTTAAACCAAGCGGCCATTGATGCAGATTTGGAAGATAACTGGGCAGTAGTAGCTGAGGCTATCCAAACCATACTTCGTAGAGAAGGCTATCCAAAACCATACGAAGCCCTAAAAGGCTTGACGAGAACCAATCAAAAAATCACTGCTGAAGTGATGAAGGAATTTATACAAACCCTAGAGGTTTCAGCAGAAATAAAAAATGAACTGATGCAAATCAGTCCATTTAATTATACTGGTCTATAAGTAAAAAGCCCCTTACGGGGCTTTTTTTTTATTGTTTAGCTTTCTCTATCATTGAATCCGTTTTGGGATCATACTCCAATAGCTCGTTATATAAAAGCACATCATTCTTAAAGTCATACAAGGTCAATGTTCTTAGCTCATAATAAGCATCCCAGTATTGCTGCAAAGAAGCTACATAACTTCTAATTGCCTGATCCTTACCTGTTCTTGCTCTTGCTAGTTCGAGAATACCCACTTTACCGGCCAAGTATCTTCCATTGGTGATCTCAAATCCCCTTAATGCAATCTCCTCACTCTTCTTGGCTAAAGTTATCTGTTCAATGATTTGCTTAAAGTTTCTTACCGCATTGGAAATTTCCTGCTCAAACGTAACCATGTTTTGATCCACAGTAAATTCCGTTAACTTCTGTTGCTCATACGCCACATTCATTCGGGCTTTATTCCTTCCTCCATCAAGAATAGGCACATTAAAGTCCAGTCTCAATTGAGAACCCGCTGCAACAAACTGAGATTCATAAACACCCCCCAAATAATCTGTTTGAGCACTGTTATAGCCATAAGAGGCAGTTACTGAAACATTAAAGCGCCTTGCCCTCGCATCCGCCACTGATCGTTGTGCATTTAATCTCTCCAATTGAAAATCCAAATATTCTGCCCTGTTGTCTTTTGCATACTGTAAAGCTGTTTCATAATCAATGTCAAAATCAGCCACCTCCATAGGAGCTACTAATTGTAAGTCCACATTTTCAGTAAGACCAATAAAGTTTCTCAACTCTAAAGAAAGCGATTGAGTTTCCAATTGGGCTTGTTGGGCATCACTCTGAGAAGTTAATAATTCTAGTTCCGTTTGGAGTAACTGATCCTCTGTTGAGGTTCCTATATTATATCGGCCTTGTTCAACTTTAAATACAGTATCATTTGCTTGTGCATTTTGTAATGCAATCTGTAAGTTCCTCTGTTGTACAAGAAGTCTAAAGAACAAATTCGCTGCTGTTTTTGAGGTCTGCTCCATAGATTGCACATAAGCCTTTTTTGATTGCTCATATTGCAATGGTTGAATTTTCTTATCCCATTTAAAAGGATTTACAGAAAAAAGCGGTTGTTCTATTGAAATACCAATGGGGTCACCTTGATAGCGGGTTGTACTTCTCTCATAATCATCAAATCGTGCCAACCTCGTATCAAAAGAAACTGTAGTATTCGTCCATGGAAGCACTTGCTCAAGACCTAAACTTAAATTTGAATTATTCTGATTTACCGTATTGAAAACAACCGTACCGTCATTCTGAACCGTTGGAATGGTCTTATTCTGATAACCAGGCAAAGCACCTCTTAATAAAAGTTGAGGCTTTAATCCAGACTTATAAACACTGTAGCTCCAATAGCCCAAAGTTCTTACCGTTTCGGCTCTTTTTGCGCTTTGAGAGTTTTGTTTGGCCAACTGAATAACCTCTTCCAGAGTTAACACTCTTTTTTCTTGGGAAAAGGATACCTGAGCTAGACCAATAAGTAGTAATGATAATAATATGACCTTTTTCATAATGTATTTTAATCTCTTATTCGTGTCTTAATGATTCAATAGGATTTTGGCTCGCAGCTCTTCTCGCAGGAGTAATCCCAAAAACAAGCCCTACAGTAGCAGCCACACCAAATGAAATGATAATGGAAGAAGCACTTATTTCAGTCGGAAAATCAGCCAAAGATGATACCGAAAAGGCTAACACTATACCTAATATTACACCTATAATACCACCCGTTACTGAAATTAACACAGCTTCAAATAAAAATTGTGATACAATATCAGAAGATTTTGCTCCAATCGAAAGCCTCAAACCAATTTCTTTGATTCTTTCCATTACAGAAGCCAACATGATATTCATAATCCCAATACCACCCACCAAAAGTGAAATAGCGGCAATAGCGGCTAACACGATATTAAAAATATTCTGAGTTCGTTGTTGTTGTTTCAA
>CAXBPM010000352.1:0-4119 GCA_963977345.1 uncultured Roseivirga sp. | reverse complement strand
TTCTCATTGACTTGGATTTGCATTTGGCTGATTAGATTATTCATGTCGCCAAAACATAACGCTTACTTTTGAAATAGGTTTAAATACTATTGAAATATAAATTAAAACAAACATAATCGATAGTAATACTTTCGATTTAATATGTTTCTTGATTCGAAAGACCTTTGAGCTTTCTGGATTTCGCATAAAAAAGCAGCTCAACCTTTCGGCTGAGCTGCTCATTAATTTTGTTGGTACTAAACTATTTGTTTGTTGTCAATGAGTTCACTTCCCACTTGTTGTTTCCTCTTTCTACATCGGCCATCCTTCCAGAAGGGTCAATTTCAATTGAGGCAATGTCAGATATTGGTCTGTCAATTGAGAAATTATATGTAGGGTTTACCCAAGCCCAGTCAGGGTGTACAATTCTCTTGTCCTGAGTTTCGGCAGGTTTTTCACCACGCATCATTCTCAAAGCCATATAGTGTACTTCTTTAGAGCCGTCTTTGTAGGTGACAACCACGTCCATTGGCATTGGCATCATTCCTACTTTCTCTAAAGTAACATTTGTTTTGTTGCCTTCTCCGCTTACTTCTTTCACGCCATAATCAATAGATTTCGTAGTGTAAACGAAGTATTCGTTATACCAATCCAACTCTAAACCTGATACTTTTTCAAATGATCTGATAAGATCATTCGGGTTTGGATGCTTGAATTTCCAATCGTTAAAGTAAGCCAACAATGCCTTATTAAGGTTTTCTTCGCCCATTACATAACCCATTTGGCTCATCCAAGCAGCACCTTTTCCGTAAGCTGAGCTGCTATACGCGCCATTCATGTTGAAATGGTCAGCATGCGTACTTAATGGCTCTTCTCTTCCGCTTTTTGATAAACCTACATAGCTTCTTTGGCCTGAGTTATTCCCTAGGTTATCTAAAGTAACTACTGGTTCTGATTCTCCTTTTGTAAGTCGGTTAATGTGACTTGAAATACGAGTAGAAGCATATGATGCAAACCCTTCATCCATCCAAGGGTGAAGCGCTTCATTACTGCCTAATATTCCATGGTACCAATCGTGCATAGCTTCGTGAATGGTTACACCAATGAGGCTACCCCTTGATCCTGTGATCAATGTAGACATTGGGTATTCCATGCCGCCATCACCACCTTGAATTACAGAAAACTGCTTGTATGGATACTCACCAAAGTTGGCACTTGCATACTCAAACAACATTTCTGTTTGAGGCATCACATTCTCCCAGTTCTCTTCGTTTTGTCCTTCTTTATGAATGAAGTGAAGAACCATTCCGTTCTTCATGGTTAATTTCTTGTGTACATATTCAGGGTCAGCTGCCCATACGAAATCATGAACATTTGGTGCAAAGAAGTGCCAAGTAAGTTTACCGTCTTCAATTTTTTGATTTACAGTTTCGCCTTCGTTTTCATAACCGTGGCCAATTTCTAAAGGATTCTGTAAGTAACCAGTACCTCCAATTAAGTAGTCTTTGTCAATTTTGATTTTAATATCAAAACTACCCCAAACACCGTAAAACTCACGGCCAATGTATTCATCGGCATGCCAGCCTTGGTAATCGTATTCTGCCATTTTAGGGAACCATTGTGCCATTGAGTAACGAACGCCTTCGGCATTGTCACGGCCAGTTCTTCTGATTTGAATAGGAACTTGCGCTTCAAACTCCATGTCAAAATCAACAGTGCTTCCTGGAGCAATCGGTTGGTCAAGTTGAACCTCTAAAACAGTTCCTACCACTTCATACTTTATGGGTTTCCCGTTTAGTTTTAACGATTTTATTTTTTGGTATCCAATCTCGTCTTCTTTCAAATTGAATATTCTATCTCTTACTCTGCGGTCTGGATCAGCGATGGTTCTAGATCTTACGTCCATCATACTTCCTGGTTGGAAAGCGTTGAAGTATAGGTGATAGAATACCTTATCTAATGCATCAGGAGAATTGTTGGTGTATTTTACATTTTGGACTCCTTGATACCTGTTGGTATTCACATCCATATCAATTTCCATTTTGTATTCAATGGCTTGTTGCCATCGGTCATTGTCAGGCTTTGTTGCCCCTGTTCCAGTTCCGTTTCCTTGAGAACAGGCCTGTAAACTAAGCATTAGCAAGGCCATGGAAAGGAAGTAATTTCCAAATTTTTTCGTCATCGTCTTTTAAGTTTAAAGATGTAAAGTATTAAACGGATGGCAGCAGTCCAAAACAATATTTTCGAGTGGTAGGGTTTAATGGTTTAGATGCACGGAGGGTTGGAGAATTGAGTGATAATATTTACCGCCATAGTCTGAGTTCAGGCAGGCTCAATTCAATTTATAACGCACTTGAAATTTTATTTCTGTGCGTTTATTTCCTGAAATGGTTTCAAGTCCTGTCCCAATTTCGTCACGGTCATAATAAGTCGTTTTGGCTATTCTTGCCCAAAGGTCCATTTTGCGAAATGCCTTATACTGTATGAGTAAGTAGTTTCGAATGCCTCTACCGCTGTATGCTGGTATTGAAAAGGCATAGAGCACATCGCGTTCATAGGCATACTGTTTGTTTTGACTTCCCTCTGTATCAAATAGTGCCATTCGACTACTGAAAACCCAATCGCCATTTTTATAAACGGCATCTTGAATAAAAGCATAGCCTTTGGTTTTTTCAGAGATCAAATGGTATTCGCTGAATTGAATCCTTGATTTAAAACTAAACCGAATCCCAGAGGCATACTCTAGGTTGATGAGGTATTGGTCTTTGCGACCTGGTAAAACGATATTGTTGTTTGAGGTTTCACTACTGTAATTAGTGTCTTTTAGCTCTCTTCTAAACTGGCCGTACAACTTTATTCGGCTCCCCGGATTGTAATTCATTCTGAATAAATAATCATTTCCGTTGGAAGGCGTGTCAACCCCAAACCTTAACCATGGGAAGTGATAAGTGTCATAATAAGCAGTAAGGTAAAATTTTCTATTCAGGGTGTACTTGACGCCCCAGTAAACGCCCTTTTCATTGATGTTACGGCTTCCTTCCGCAAAGGAAGTGCCTCTGAAACTGTGGAAGTTCCTTTGGTAGGAGCGAAGCACCATGGCGAATTCTACACGTGGGGTTAAGCTGGTTGTAAAGCCCCCAACGGCACCCAAACCACCACTTTTGGAGATGGCACTTTCTCCAAAGAGTAAAAACCGTTGCCATTGATATTTACCGTACATGCCTATGTTAAAGTTGGATTGCCCTTTAAACTCAAACTGATTATAAGGCTTGTTGCTTCGTAGAATCGGGACAGAGAAATGATTGGTATTAATAGTGAATCCGGCTTCGGAACGATCGTTTGGCCGAAAATTGAGGTTCATTCCGATAACAGTTTCTGCCACCTGCTTTTTATTGGCCAGCTCTGTTGGTGTGCGGTGCATTCCTGTAAGCTGTAATGATGAAAAGTACGACTCAAAATCTTCTATATTTCCACCACTTTGAATATTAGCATCTTGATTTAAATGAGAAGTAAATGTGGTAGCAGTGAGCTTCTTGTTCAACGAATAACTTGCGGCCGCACCTCTTAAAAAACCACCTTCCAATACCGAAGTGTAGGGTTTAATTCCTAAGGTTACTCTATTGGCTGTGTTAACGGTTTCGGAACCTTTACCTACACCAAAGCCAGCCCCAAAGAGTAGGCCTTGACCAAATTGCAATTGATAGTCGCCTATAATGAGCTTTTGCCATCTCCCTTGGTTTTCGAGCATGAAATGCGCAGACCAGAAATCGGTAAAATAGGTTTTGCTTTTAGGATTCCAATGAAATTGCTCACCTGCATCTTTTTCCGTAGTAAATCCAATACTGAAATCGTTGGGTTTAGAAACCCTATAACGAAGATAGAATTTGTCGGCAGACCCTGCATAACGAGAGTCGTCTGGTGATTCTTTTGGGCTGTTGCCCTTTTTCTGGTTCAAAATTCGCTCGTAACGGGTAATCAGGTAGTTGTTCCGTTCTTCTAAAATTCTTTGCAATAGTGGCCTGTCATCCGCCAAGGCATCCTTAGAGTTTACCGTAACAAAGGGCTTTAAGCGTTCAACAGTGGCGAAATCAAAACCATCGATTACTTGAAGTTCATACAGCGTAATTAGCTTTCCTTTTT
>CAXBPM010000351.1:0-4123 GCA_963977345.1 uncultured Roseivirga sp. | reverse complement strand
AATTGATATGCATGGTCTGACCTTCGGTGCCGACCTTTGAATAGTGCATAATGCGACCTACCGGTCGGTACCGTAGGTCAGACCGTGCCTGTTTCTTAGCCAAGCGCAAATCCAAAAAAATTCTTCCACCCAAAAACCTACTGACATAGGGTTGTCACTAGCGCCCTTTAAGTTTATACCATAATCTTAAATCACAGGATATGAAAAACGAAACATTAGCAGCAGCAGTCATCAGCCCAAACGACTTATTAACCCAATGGCAAGGACACCGAAACCTTACCCGCAGAGTAATTGATGCTTTTCCAGAAGACAAACTTTTTAGCTATTCAGTAGGCGGAATGCGTCCATTTTCTGAATTGGCCCTAGAAATGATCCACATGGCCGTGCCCAGTGTAGCGGGAATTATCACTGGGAAATGGAAATCCTTTGGTGAATCTGAGGCTGAAGCGAAGCCAACCACTAAAGCAGGGCTTCTCAAACTTTGGGACGAGTCAACAGAAAAATTGAATGAGTTATTTCCTCAAATCAAACTTGAGCGCTTTCAAGAAGTTGAGAATGCTTTTGGCCAATATGAAGGAACCAACCATGCCCTGATTTTTTATTGCATTGATAACGAAATTCACCATAGAGGCCAAGGCTATGTATATCTCCGTACTTTGAATATTGAGCCTCCTTTTTTCTGGGAGAGACAGTAATTGGCTATTAATTATAGTGGCTCAATCTAGTGACAACTAATTGCAAAGTTGACCAACCGCGAGCTTAAATACCAATGGATAACTCAACTCCATTATAACAAAGTCATTCCTACTTAATGTATTTTTAATAATCGAGTTGAGCCCATTTTCTGATAAGAAATGGGTCAAATAAAAAACCCTCAAGTGAACTTGACTTTTAGAACAATAGAGAGGTGAATTGAAAGCGAAATCTAGGTCTGACCTTCGGTGCCGACCCTTGAGTAGCGCCTCGTGTAATCGGTCGGTACCGAAGGTCAAGACCCTACGCCCATAATGATGTATTCTTATTTTAACAGCTCCTCAATTACATCTCGGATCAAATCGCCTTCGAAACCTTTCATTACCAAGTGTTGCGTCAGTTTACCACGCACGGTATATTGGTTTTCGGCTTTAATGGTCGGTAATTTTTTTTCTGCATGACGCATGAGAGTAGCGTAATAATCATCGGGGTCAATTTCTTTAAATCCTGTTTTTACACAATAGTCAGAAATGCGATGTTGCTTCAGCCCTTGCAGAATCTTGCGTTTTCCCCAACCCTTTATTCTAAATTTCCCCCCAACATAGGCTTTGGCAAAACGTTCTTCATTAATATAATTATCGGTAATTAGGTCGGATAAAATTTCCTCAACTTCATCATGGTGAAGGCCATAGCCATACAGCTTATCGCGCACCTCTTGCTGCGAACGCTCTTGGTAAGCGCAAAAATCGGCCGCTTTGAGCTTGGCCACTTTAGGGTCTAATCGCTTTGGTTTGCGTTCTTCGTATTGAAAAGCCATCGAACTAAGTTAGAATGAATTATCTTTGGGCAAAACACAACAAACCGATAATGAGAAAAAAGATTGTTGCAGGTAACTGGAAAATGAACAAAAACTTCAGCGATGGCCTTACACTGGCCTCTGAAGTGGTAAACATTGTGAATGACGAACTGAATGATGACGTCATCGTCATTATGTGTTCTCCATTTATTCACCTGGCCCAAGTAGCAAAAAATGCCCAAGAAAGCGATAAGGTTTTTGTAGGCGCTCAAAACATGAGCGAACACGTTTCAGGTGCTTATACAGGCGATATTTCTGCCGAAATGATTAAATCTGTAGGTGCAGAATATGTTATTCTTGGCCATAGCGAAAGAAGACAATACCACAATGAGACTAACGATCAACTTGCGAAGCGAGTAGATTTGGCTTTAGAAATGGGATTAACTCCAATTTTCTGCTGTGGCGAATCGCTTGAAATCAGAGAGTCTGGCAAAGAAGTGAGCTATGTATGTAACCAGCTTACGGAAAGCCTTTTCCACCTCACAGAAGATGAAATTCAGAAAATTGTAATTGCCTACGAACCGATTTGGGCAATTGGAACTGGAAAAACGGCCTCATCGCAGCAAGCACAAGACATGCACAAATCGATGCGTGATTTCTTAGCGGGTCAGTTTGGGCAAGAAGTGGCAGATGAAATTTCTATTCTTTACGGAGGAAGTGCCAAGCCAGACAACGCAAAAGAACTGTTCGCTCAGCCTGATGTTGATGGCGGCCTAATTGGCGGAGCCTCTTTAAAAGCCAGAGACTTTGTAGAAATTGCTAAGTCATTTTAATTGAAACCAATGAATTACATAGAAATCAAAGTCCATTGCGATCAGCCGTTTGGCGAGATACTAATTGCCGAAATGGGCGAATTGGACTTTGATACCTTCGTTGAAACCGAGGTGGGTTTTGACGCATATATTTCTGAAGACGTTTTTAGTCATCCTGCTTTGCAGCAGCTTTTTAATAATTACCGAAAGCAAACCCGCATTTGGTACGAGTTGAATAAGATTGAAAAGCAAAACTGGAACGAAGAGTGGGAAAAGAATTACGATCCGATTGAAGTAGGGACTGACATTTTTGTGCGTGCTACTTTTCACGAATCGAAGCCGGGCTTTAAGCATGAAATCATCATTCACCCGCAAATGTCTTTCGGCACAGGACACCACGAAACCACCCACCAAATGCTGGCCTTGGAAATGACGCTAGACCATCAGGGCAAAACGGTTTTAGATGTAGGGGCTGGCACCGGAATTTTAGCCATTATGGCTTCAAAACTTGGTGCCTCGGAAGTATCTGCCACCGACATTGACGATTGGTGCATTGATAACGCCAGAGAGAACTTTGCGTTGAATGCTATTGAGCCAAAGGATGTATTGATGGGCACTATCGATGAATTCACTTTTGATTCACCTTTCGATATTCTTTACGCGAACATCAATAAAAATGTGCTTTTGACTGAAATGGAGCACTATGCGAAGCTTACAAAACCGGGAGGTCATTTATTCTTGAGTGGTTTTTACACCCACGATGAGGCCGATATTCTGGAATGTACCACAGCAAATGGTTTCGAAAAGTTGAATTCAACAGAAAGGAAAAACTGGGCGGCTATCCTTTTAAAGAAACTGTAGTTTCAAAGTATTATTTCCGTCTTTTTCTCGTTATTAAAGGTCAGTTGAGGGGTCGTATGCAATTTCTGGTCAAAAGAATTTTATATAGTTTATTAGTTGTGTTGTGGTTTCTGCCGAGCTCTTTTGCGCAGGAAGCTACGCCAACGGATTCTATTGTTTATACCCCAGATATTGCCCGAATTCTCACCACCCCCAACCCCGCTAGTTTTGGAGCCGACTATAAGCCATTTATAGAAGCTTGGCAGGCAAATGGCTACACTGAAGCTCAAAAAAATCAGTTAGGCCAAGCGCTTTTGAATATGGAAAAGAAGGGCTTTAGGCCTCGTTTTGACTTCAAGGGAATTTTTAACACGCTATTGTTGGCCAAAGAAAAGCGTAGCTTTAATCAGGTGCAGTTTGACGATTTGGTGAAAGCTTGCTTAAGGGTTTCTGAAAACTACGACAAGAAAATCATCGATCAATTCCATCAATATGCCGCCTTCTTTTTGGGAGATATGGCCCTTTTTAAAGACCGTAGTTATGGTATTTATGTAGAAAATGCAGATTTCGCATTGAAGTATAACGGCTATGAAGATGCTTCGGAAGAAGAACCTTTTGTGGCCGAAGCTCAAAAAGGCCCCGATGCCATTGAGCTTCTATTGATGAAGCAACAAGGCTTAATTTCTAGCGAAGATGAAATTGTTACCAATGAACCAAAGGTAGAAGCGCCTTTACCATCAATGCCTATGCAAATGGGGCCAGTTATCGAGTTTAAAAAATTGGACCTTGTTTTTGTAAACCGCTTGGACACGATTTTCCTAAGAAACACACAAGGGAATTTCTCTTTTGAGACTCTTGAATTCACGGGGCAAGATGGAGCTGTTGATTGGACCAATGTCGGCCTGCCTGCCGAGACCACTTATGCCAAGCTGCGCAATTACTTTTTCTCCGTTACCCAAACCGACATTAAGTTTGACGAAGC
>CAXBPM010000350.1:0-4132 GCA_963977345.1 uncultured Roseivirga sp. | reverse complement strand
TTATTTCAGCTACTTTATCCAACACTTTTTTCTGTCTAGAATTTGAAGGAAGAAGTTTTGCTCTAAACGCATAAGGGTCGGTGTTGGCTTCATTAGCGAGTTCATCAATAAAACTTTCAGTGAAGAAGCCATTGTAAGAATGACCTACGCTTCGCCAAAAACCTAAACGCATGGGGCTTTCAATAAACGAATACCCCACTTTTCTCGCCCCCAGATTATAAGCTAAACCCAAAGCACCTTCGGCTGCGGTGGTGTCCTGCGATTCTGGTGGAGTCATTAACGGGAAGTTTCGTCCAATGCTACTTCGTAAAACCGACTGAAGCGATAAATGATTTTCCCATGCGGATATTCTCCCATCATTATTGATTCCCGCCTTAAAGCTGGCCATGGCTGCTGGGCGGTAGGTGTCAAATTGAGTATCCTCTTCTCTCGACCAAACCATTTGAATAGGAGTGCCTTTCATCAATTTGGCAATGCGCACCGCTTCGGTAACAAAGTCGTTTTCGGCCCTTCTGCCAAAACCACCTCCCAAGTACTTTATATCGATTTCAACTTTACTGCTGTTAATATCGGCTTCTTTGGCGATGGCCATGGTGACCAGGAATGGTGCTTGATGCCCCACCCAAACTTTGGCTTTGCCTTCTTCCACCAACACCGTGCAGTTGATGGGTTCCATGGTAGCATGCGCTAAAAATGGGACTTCATACTGCGCTTCATAAACCTTGTCAGAAGCTTCCAATGCCGTAGCCGAATCGTCAATAACCTCTTTTACATGGTCAATTTCTTGGTCGAGTCTTGCCTTTAGAAGCTTAGAGATATGAGCAGAAGAAAGTTGTTCTTGCCCCTTACTGTCAATTTCAAAAGTTAGGGCTTTGACTGCTTGTTGAGCTCGCCAAGTATTGTCGGCAATTACAGCCGCACCCTGAGGCCATTGTACTATGTGTTTTACACCTCGCATGGCCATTACTTCAGCTTCATTCGTAATGCCTGTAATTTCTCCTCCAATAATTGGGCAGTGCTGTACCGCAGCGAAAAGCATGTTCGGTAAACGTACATCTATGCCATATTCGGCAGCTCCCGTCACCTTCCCTTTTAGGTCGATGCGTTGCGTAGGTTTGCCGATGATTTTAAAATTGGGCTTGGACTTTAGCGTAGGTTGGTTATTGGGTTTTTCTTCCGCTGCAAAAGTAGACAGTGCTCCGTAAGAGACCTTTTCTCCAGTTTCAGTATTGATAATAAAGCCTTTTTCTGCTTTCAACTTATCGATGTCAACAAACCATTTTTTCATGGCCACTTTCATCAACATTTCCTTGGCCGAAGCGCCCATAATACGGTAGTGCTCATAGCCATCACGAATGGTCGTACTTCCGCCAGTAGCAATATAAGGAAGAATATAGGCCACTTTTTCCATAAAATGGAAACCCGTAGAGCTTGATGTTCTTTCGTAATGGGTAGCCAAGTTGACGTTGGCGTAAGGCGATTCTACTTGCGGGTGAATTACTTCGATTTGGTCCAAATCTACCTCCAATTCTTCCGCAGTAAGCATGGCCAATGCCGTATGAACACCTTGCCCCATTTCTGCACGAGCAATCGCCAGTTTAACCTTGTTGTCAGGTGTAATGTGAATGAAAGCATTGAGCGATTCTGCCCCCTCAAAACCGATTCCGCTGAACTGCTTTTTCTTATAATTAGAAAAAGCCACTCCGCCCAAACCCAATGCAAAACCACCTCCGATTACAGCTCCGGAAATAATAAATGCCCTGCGACTTATTTTCTGTCCTCTGGTTCTTTCCTTAGCCATTTTCTTGATTTTGAGTCAGCACCTCTTTAATGGCTTCTTTAATTCTTTGGTAAGTTCCGCAGCGGCAAATGTTAGAAATGGAAGCGTCAATTTCTTCTTCGGAAGGCTGGCTATTGTTGGCAAAGAGGCTTTCTACGGCCATAATCATTCCCGATTGGCAATAGCCACATTGCGGCACTTGATGGTCGATCCAAGCTTGCTGAACCCGCGACAGCCGATCATCTTTTGCAATGGATTCAATGGTGGTAATGGCTTTTCCTTGCAATGCGGCAATAGGCAGTACGCAAGAGCGAACAGCTTGCCCGTCTAAATGAACAGTGCAGGCGCCACAAGCGGCAACTCCGCAGCCATACTTGGTTCCAGTAAGGTTAAGTTCATCGCGCAGTACCCAAAGCAAAGGCATATTGGGTTCCACATCCACTTCGTGGTCAATACCATTCACGTTAATCTTCATAGCAAAATTTATCCGTTTTGGAATTTAAGAAAAGAAAGCGGAGGTGAAAAGCTTTACTGCTTTTTGATTGCTGTATAGGTATTGCCTTCTATCAGAATTTCGGTTTTATCCCTTGAAGTCTTGAATAGAGTGGGGAGCGAAACTTGTCCGTCTTTTTCTGTTTTGCGCACTATAAAATGAAGGTGAGCCCCCGTGCTCCAGCCCGTATTGCCACTTAAGGCAATTGGGTCGCCAGCTTCCACTTTGTCCCCCAATTCGACCGTTACGCCTTCAAACTGCAAGTGGAGGTAATCTGCATAGGTGCCGTCTTCATGTAGTATGGTGACGTAGTTGCCCATATCATTGCACCTTCTGCTTCCGCAGCCTTGGTTTGAATCTTCTTTGATACGCACCACTTCTCCAGCTCTAGCGGCTAAAATTGTGGTGCCTTCATCCATGGTGAAATCGAGTGCATTATCTCCTTGATGCGTGCGGCTACCATTGTAACCTTGAGTAAGCCTGTAGCTTGTCCCTTCTTCAAAAGGAAGTAAATATTCTTGTTTAGGGTCGTATTGTGCATTTGCGTCTCCAAAACGATAGATGTAGCTGAAGGAATATTGCCAAGAACTTTCGAGGGGAATGATTAAGCTGGTAAGCCTAAATTCTTTGGTATTTGCAGGAACTACAATGAAATCCGGGACCTCTTTAGAGGGCTTCAAACCTTTCAGTTTCAGTGTTAATGACACCGTTTGCGGGTAGGGTTTGTCGTTGTCTGCGTAAAGCCCAATTCTTCCGTCCTCTTTTATGTCATATACATTAATCTCTTTTTCTTGGGCAAAAGAAAGCGTAGATAAACTTGAAAGAAAGAGTAAACCGATAAGTATTAACCGAATGTGCATAAGTGGTCAGACCAATGAGTTAAAGACGAAGTTAATATACGATTTATTGTAATGGGTGGTTTGAAAACGGCTTTGACTCTTTTGCTAAAGCTCGATTAGTTTATGCACGTGTTTTTCGAACACAGGTGTAATCTCTGGCTTTTCGGTATATAATCCGAAGAGGGTGGAGCCTGAGCCACTCATAGCAGCATAGACAGCTCCGTTTTGATAAAGAGCTTCTTTAATTCCCTCTAAAATAGGATGATTAGGGAAGATGGACGCCTCGAAATCATTGACCAAATTTTCACGCCAGAGTCTAAAGTCCTTACTCTCTAAAAGTGATTTCAAGTCTACTTCATTTGGCTTGGGCGTTACATTCGCGTAAGCTTCTTTAGTAGAAATGTGGACATCGGGTTTGACCAAAAGTAACCACATGCCAGATAAATCAAGGTCGAAGACTTCTAGGTCAGTACCAGTTCCTGTAGCGATGGCTGGCTTATTCTGAATAAAGAAGGGGCAATCACTTCCGAGTTGGGCAGCATAATCTTCTAAAACCGAATCATCTAAGAATAACTGAAATTCGCTGTTTAGCATTTTTAGCATAGACGCAGCATCTGCCGAGCCTCCCCCTAATCCAGCACCCATCGGAATGATTTTGTGCAAGCAGATATTCAATTCGGGCAAGCCGAAATCTTTGCGCAGCAGTTTGTAAGCCTTTAAAACCAGATTGTCTTTTTCATCACCTGGGATGGCAATTCCGCTAGAAGAAAAGGAGTTTTTTTTACCTGGAACAAATTCCAATACATCGCACCAAGGAATAGGGTAGAGGCAGCTTTCAATGCTATGGTAGCCAGTGTGAAGCTTTCCTGTAATGGAAAGACCTAAGTTGATTTTAGCATTGGGAAATGTAACCATGGCGCGATTGGTGAATTAAAAACAGCCTGCTGATTTTCGTTTTAAAACGCTTTGTCGGCAGGCTGCTTAATGTTGTCCTTAGCGGACTATTGATCTGTTTAATCT
>CAXBPM010000349.1:0-4141 GCA_963977345.1 uncultured Roseivirga sp. | reverse complement strand
AATGAACTACCATTTCAAGTTTGCGTATAGACAATTATTAAAGAATAAGCTCATCGTCTTTGGTAGTGTTTTTAGTCTCATCATGGGAGTTCTGTGTCCCTATATTATTTTTCTATGGGTACAGTCTGAGGTCACGGCAGATCAATTTCACGCTGAATACGACAACATTCATATTGTTGCTATTCAGCAGAATGTGATGGCAAAGCCAAGGCCAACAATGGCGACTAATTCAGTAGATTTATCTGGTTATGCTGAGGTTGAGAAGACGCTCGCCACTAGAACATACTCTGATAACGAAATCAAATTAATCTTCAAAGGTGCCGAATTCTTCGGCACGGGCATGGTTGTCGACAGTACTTTCTTCGATTTGTTTGATTTCAAAATCATTCAGGGAGAGTCAACTAATCTATTGCATGACCCTTCACAGGTAGTTCTTACAGAGAGTTTTGCCCAGAAAATGTTTGGAGATCGAATGGCTGTTGGAGAAGTAGTGAAGCTTGAAGCCGATAATGAAGGCTTGTATACAGTAGCTGCTATTTTGAAGATACCATCAAACAGTTCTATCCAGTTTGACTTTTTAGTGCCCACTCACTCTCAAAAGTTCTGGGGAAGAATGGGCGTAGAACTTCTTTTGGTAAACGATTCGTTTGATAAAGCTCGCTTTGAAGAGCGGTTTACAATAGATATTCAGTCTAACCCAAGAAGTTTGGAAAGTGTCGGTTCTCTATTCCCTTTTAGTGACATCTATTTAGAAAACCCATTTAATCACTCTTTATTCACGAAATCAGGTGATAGAAATAATATCTATGTTATCTCAATTATTGCCTTGATCATTTTAGCAGTCAGTTTGGTCAACTTTACCAATCTACAGATCACAAAGATTTCCGCTCATATCAAGAGCACATCCATCAAGATGATTAACGGAGCCAGTAAGGCAGATTTATTGATCGAAGCATTTATAGTAAATCTCATTTACGCTGTTTTCGCCACCGTGATAGGTGTTTTGCTTCTGTATTATTCAAAACCATATTTGGAAAACTTGCTAGACAAGAAATTCGAGATTGAGTTCTTTACTCAGGTTGCGACTTTCTTTTTGATTTCCATAGTGTTCACAAGCGCTACGCTACTTTATTCCGCTAGGCAGCTTTCAAGTAGTAAAACAAGCCTATTGTTAAAACAAGCCTCAATTGGTAAAATAGGTCTGGCTAAAAAAGGTGTGACGGTTATACAATTCGTCTGCGCTATCGTGCTTATGTTTTCAAGCTTAGTGATTTACCAACAGTTTCAATATTTGACAACGAAAGACTTGGGATACGATTCTAGTAATATTGTTTCCATTAAACTGATTGACGAATACTCTTTTTCTTTACCCCGAGAAGAGGTAATAAAGAAAAGAAGTGAGCAAAAGAGGGATTTTCAACTTGTGCACTCAACTGTTGAGTCAGACCCTAGTTTGGTGGGGCTTTCACAAGGAGAGATGCCTTTGGCGGAAGCCGCTTATCCAATGTCTTGGAAGCTATTGGGAGGCCAAGATGATTATACAACTAATAATTTAATGTCGGTTGATCCTGCATACGGCCAATTATTGAACCTAGAGATGTTGGAGGGAAGGTTCTTCTCTGATTCCCTTGATCAAAATAGGGATTATAAGCTGGTAATCAACGAGGCTGCTAAGGCATATTTTGATATTCAGAACATTGGAGAAGCTAGAATTGCGAATAAATCTTGGGGCGAAGAGGAGGAGCCTTTTACAGTGATCGGTGTGGTTAAAGATTTTCATTATGAACATCTATCTAAAAAGGTTCAACCCTTGATGCTCATGTATATGCAGAATAATGAGAATAACTTTCTATTTCGACTTCACCCGAACAGGGTGGAGGAGGCAATAGTTTCTCTAGAGCGTTTGAACGGTCAAATTAGTCCTGGAAAATTGTTTGAGTACACCAGCCTTCAAAATGAAGTGCAGCGCCAATACGAAAAAGAAAAGAGACTAAGCGTTATTATACTCGTGTTTACCTCCGTGGCTTTCATTATTTCCATAATCGGTCTCTTTACACTCTCATTATATGATACGCAAAGGAGAGTTAAAGAAGTGGGCGTTAGAAGAGTTCTAGGTGCTTCGGTTAAATCGCTAGTGTCACTTCTGACCTTTTCATTTATCAAATGGGTCTTTTTAGCATTGATTATTGGCTTGCCGATCGCTTATATAGGGGCTGATGTGTGGCTGAGTGATTTTGCAAATCGAATTGACATTGGTTGGGGGATATTGGTTATAACCTGTATTTCCGTTATAGCGATTGCTTTCCTTACCGTTGTTTCACAGACGGTTATAGCCGCACGTAAAAACCCTGTAGAATCGCTTCGCTACGAATAAATAACTAAAACCTATTAATCACTTTCACACCTACTCCCTGAAATTCATTCATTTTAGGAAGTAGGTTTGCGGCTTCTTCTAAAGAAATCAATTCACCAATGAGTTTTTCGGGTTGAAGTTTTCCTGATTTAATCATTTCCATCATTTCAGGATAAGCATGGGCTTGCATACCATGGCTACCAATTACTTCTAATTCATGGGCCACAACTAAATGCATTGGAATTTCTGGCAGGTAGTCGTTGCCAGCCATTAAACCCACCTGAATATGCTTGCCTCTTTTTCTGAGGTTGGCAATAGAGTTGAAACAAGTGGTTTTGCTTCCAAGTGCATCCACCGAAACGTGTACACCGCCTTTTGAAATTTCTCTGACCGCATCAACCACATTTTCTTTTGTCCCATTTACAGTGTAGCGCGCACCAATCGTTTTGGCAAAAGCCAGCTTGCTGTCGTCAATGTCTATGGCAATTACTTGGGCCCCCAAAGCTTCGGCTATCATAATGGCAGAAAGACCAACACCACCGCAACCGTGCACTGCTACCCAATTCCCTCCAGTTGTTTTGGCTTGGTGCGCTACTGCTCTAAACGAAGTGATAAACCTACAGCCCAAACTGGCTGCGGTTTCAAAGCTAATTTCATCGGGCAGGTGCACCAAATTGGTGTCCGCATAATGAATCCCTACATATTCAGCAAAACTTCCCCAATGGGTAAACCCAGGTTGGAACTGATGATCACAAACTTGCTGATTGCCCGAATTGCATTGCTCGCAGCTTCCACAGCCGCTCACAAAGGGAACGGTTACCCGATCTCCAATCTTGAATTTGCTAATGCCTGCGCCTAGTTCTACTACTGTTCCAGCCAATTCATGTCCAGGTACATGTGGTAACTGAATATCAGTATCGTGTCCCACCCAGCCATGCCAATCACTTCGGCACAAGCCTGTGGCACCCACTTTTAACACCACCCCACCGGTAACTGGTGTGGGGTCGGTTACGGTTTCTATTGTAATTGGGCCTTGGAATTGAGTGTAGAGTGCTGCTTTCATAGAGGAGTATGGGCTGATTTTGCCTTCCTAAATTAGATAAATCATGGGAATCTCCTTAGTCGATAATCTGTGACTGGTCTTTTTACTTTATGGCTCTTTTGTGCTTACTTTGTTGAACACTAAAGGAAGTAATATGTACAACGGATTACTACATGCACATTCAGGTTTAAGATGGGTCGTTCTGATCTTATTATTGGCCGCTATTTTTAATGCTTTTTCTAAAAAGAAATCAGGGGTATGGACAGCCAAAGACAAGAAAATCTCACTTTTTGCAATGATCTTTACCCATGTTCAATTTTTAATCGGCTTGGTATTATACTTTGTGAGCCCCAAAGTGAATTTTGTGGAAGGCTTTATGAAAGATGATGTACTTCGCTTTTTTGCAGTTGAACATGTGTTGTTAATGGTAGTAGCAATCGTCTTTATCACCGTAGGTCATAGCAAGTCTAAAAAGGCTGCCACTGATGCTGGGAAGTTTAGTGCGATCGCTAAGTTCTACCTTATCGGGCTTGTTCTGATTTTGGCCTCTATTCCTTGGCCATTCAGAGATTTAGGTTCAGGTTGGTTCTAAGAACACCTTCAAGAAATACTTAAGAAGCAGAAGTAACCCTTCTGCTTTTTTATTGCCCTTTACTGTTTAGAATCAGCTGTCTGTAAAAACGGATCGCGTTCTCATAATCTTCTACAGAAATGCGTTCATCAATACCATGAAAAGTGCTGATGTT
>CAXBPM010000348.1:0-4155 GCA_963977345.1 uncultured Roseivirga sp. | reverse complement strand
ATTTCAATGGTAGAAGATCACTTGAAAGAAAACAACCTTCCAAAGGTGGGTTACAATATTGAAATCAAAAGTGTAGAAAGTGAGTATAATGTGAGCCAACCAGAGGTGGATGAGTTCTCCGAGCTAGTCTTAGAAGTAATTAGAGAAAGACTTAGCAATGATCGATTCACGATTCAGTCATTTGATTTTAATGTGTTAAAGCATTTACATAAATCTAATCCAGAAGTACGATTGGTGGCCTTGGTAGAAAACGCCAAAGGGATTGATGCCAATTTGGAAGCGCTAGGTTTTACCCCAGAGGTTTACAGCCCTTATTATATTCTTCTGAAGAAAGAGGACATTGATTTGATCCATGAAAAAGGTATGAAAGTGATTCCTTGGACAGTGAATGATCGTAAAGACATGGAACGTTTGGTGGCTGATGGTGTAGATGGTGTCATCACCGATTATCCTAATTTGGCAAAAGGACTAAAGAAGTAGCTTGTGTAAATTTTTCGACACAAAGATTTACCTTCAATCACATTCTTTTCAAAAGCCTACGCATAACATTTTGATGTTGGGTATATCTAATTATTTTTGGGCTGCCCAATTTCGTACATGCAGATATTTGAAGTTACCGATAGCCATTCTGAGAAAGAATTCATTCAATTGCCCGTAAGGCTTTATAGGAATGAAAAAAACTGGATTAGACCCCTTGATAAGGATATTAAGGCGGTTTTCGATCCTAGTAAAAACAAGAACTATAGAAATGGCGAGGCCATTCGGTGGATTCTAAAGAACGATAAGGGCGAGGTGATTGGTAGGCTGGCGGCATTCATCATCAAAAAAGTAGCCGAGGCGCAAGAGCAACCTACTGGTGGAATTGGCTTTTTTGAGTGTATTGATGATCAAGCAGCTGCATTTATGCTTTTCGATATGGGCAAAAAATGGCTTGAAGAACGTGGTATGGAAGCCATGGACGGGCCAATCAATTTTGGTGACCGAAACAATTGGTGGGGGCTTTTGATCGATGGGTTTTCGGAGCCTAACTATCAAATGCCTTATAACTTTCTTTACTACAAAGACCTTTTCGAAGCTTACGGCTTTAAGGAATACTTTAAACAATTCACTTACGAGCGCCCGGTGGGCAACCATGTAGAGTTAGACGATCGCTTTTATACAAAAGCCCAAAGTAGCTTGGATAACCCTGATTATGAGTTTAGACACATCAGGAAAGACGAATTTAAAATTGCCCATAAATACTTTTTGAAGGTTTATAATGAAGCTTGGACTGGTCATAATGGAGTAAAACCCATGACCGAGGCGCAGGCACATAATATCTTCAAGCAGCTAAAGCCAATTACCGATGTTAAAATCGTTTGGTTTGCCTTTTATAAAGGAGAGCCTGTCGCTTTTTTTATTTCAATTCCAGAATTAAACCAGCTTTACAAACACCTAAATGGCCAATGGAACTTATGGTCGAAGATTAAATTCATGTATATGCTCAAAACGGGTGTATGCAAAAAGGCTTTAGGGATTGTATTTGGCGTTGTGCCAAAGCATCAGCGAAAAGGAGTTGAAGGAGGATTAGTCGTATCGTTTGTGAAAACCATGGCTTGGAAAAAGGGCTTTCCGTATGAAAATATGGAAATGAACTGGATTGGTGATTTCAATCCTAAAATGATGCGTGTAGCGGAGCAGATTGGTGCCGAAATTGGGAAAACACACATTACTTACCGAAAATTATTTGATGAAACGAAGGAGTTTAAAAGAGCGTCCTTTATTTAATAACAGCATATGAAAAAGAAGTACGATGTATATGGCATTGGAAATGCTTTGGTTGATCTTGAGTTCAAGATCGATGAGCAATTCTTAACCGAGCATAAGGTAGAAAAAGGTTTAATGACCTTAGTGGACGAAGAAACTCAGTTCAGATTAATCAATTCGATGATGCAAACGGATACCGTTCGTAAGTCGGGTGGTTCTGCGGCCAATTCTATGATTGCCATCAGCCAGTTTGGAGGAAAGTCTTTCTATTCGTGTAAGGTAGCCAATGATGAATTTGGCGATTTTTATATGAAAGATATGCGTGAGGCGGGAGTAGAAACGAATCTCGACAAGCAAGAAAGAGAAGAAGGAGTTACAGGAAAGTGCTTGGTAATGATTACACCTGATGCAGACCGAACCATGAATACCTTTTTGGGCGCAACTTCAAACTTCTCTGTAAAGGAATTGGATGAAAATGCCATTAAAGACTCTCAATATGTTTACCTCGAAGGTTATTTGACCACCTCTCCCAATGGAGTGGAGGCGATGATGAAAGGCAAGAAAATAGCCGAAGATTATGGGGTGAAAACTTCAATTACACTTTCAGATCCTGCCATTGCTAACTTCTTCAAAGCACAGTTTACAGAAGTAATTGGTGCTTCGGTAGATTTGATTTTCTGCAACGAAGAAGAAGCTAAAACCTACACGGGAAAGGATAACTTGGAAGAGGCACGTGAGGCGATGAAGAAGGACGCTAAACGATTTGTGATTACTCAGGGTAAGAACGGAGCTATGATTTTCGATGGCGATACTTTTATTGATATCGAAGCATATGATGTAAAAGCAATCGATACCAATGGCGCTGGGGATATGTACGCTGGTGCGTTCTTGTACGGAATCACCAACGGAATGTCTTATGCTGAAGCTGGTAAATTAGCCAGTTTAGCGAGCTCAAAAATCGTGAGTCAATACGGCCCAAGATTGAAAACGCCAGAGGTGCACGAAATCTTAAGACACCTCAAGTAACCCATCCCAATTACTACCCACCCAGCGGAATATCTTTCCGCTGGCCATCCACACTAGAAGATCAAAAATATTTTGGCTTAATTTGAAGCTAAAACAAACCCTATATACTTATGCTTAGAAAAACCAGTCTGATTCTGGTGTTTTGCGCAATGGCTACTTTTGTGGCTCAAGCCCAAAATATCGAATTTGAAGAGTATGACATGGACAATGGTCTTCATGTAATTCTTCATCAAGATAATTCCACACCCATCGTTACGGTATCGGTGCTTTATCATGTAGGTTCTAAAAACGAACCCAAAGGAAGAACGGGCTTTGCTCACTTCTTCGAACACCTGATGTTTGAAGGGTCGCCCAACCTAAAAAGAGGAGAGTACTTTAAAATTATTGAAGCGGCCGGAGGAAGCCTAAATGCGAATACTTCTAACGACAGAACGTATTACTTCGAAACTTTACCGTCAAACCAGCTCGCGCTTGGCTTGTACATGGAGTCTGAAAGAATGCTTCATGCAAAAATCGACTCTGCTGGAATTGCTACACAAAAAGAAGTGGTTAAAGAGGAAAAACGACTTAGAGTAGACAATCAACCTTACGGTTCGGTGATTTCTGTAATGCTTAAAAATGCTTACGGAGGCACTAATTACGAATGGGCACCAATTGGCTCGTTTGAAGATATTGATGCTGCAACCGATCAAGATTTCGTAGACTTCTACGAAACGTTTTATGTGCCAAATAACGCTACGCTTTCAATCGCTGGTGATATTGATAAAGCTGAAGCAAAGAAGCTGATTGATAAATATTTCAGTGAAATCAAAAAAGGAACAAGAGAGATTCCTCGTCCTAAAATCACGGCTCCAAAATTAGAGAAAACGGTAGAGGAAACGGTTTTCGATAATATTCAAGTGCCAGCTTTGGTGCAGGGTTACCGAATGCCAGCCCAGGGTACCGATGATTATTATGCACTTCAAATGCTTACAACTTTGCTTTCTGGAGGACAGAGTTCAAGATTTCAAAAGGAAATTGTAGACAACAAGGGTATGGCTTTGGCTGTGCAGTCTATTCCTTTAGGGCTTGAAAACGGAGGCTTGTTCATCAATTTTGCTATTCCAAACCAAGGCGTGGCGATTGAAGATTTAGAGGCTGAAGTAGATGCCATGATTGAGCAAACTAAGAACGAATTGATTCCGGAAAGAGAATTTCAAAAGGTGAAAAACCAAGTGGAAAACAATTTCATTTCTGGATACGGTTCGGTACAGTCAATTGCAGAGAGCTTGGCCAATTACCATGTGTATTTCGGAAATACCGACTTAATCAACAAGGAAATTGAGCGTTATAAAAAGGTGACTAGAGAAGACTTGCAACGCGTAGCTAAAAAGTATTTTGTAC
>CAXBPM010000347.1:0-4168 GCA_963977345.1 uncultured Roseivirga sp. | reverse complement strand
GGCTTCAGAATTGGAGTTGGTCCTTATGCTGGTCTGCGCTTAGGCAACAAAGCCAAATACATAGACCGCACAGATGGCGACCGTGATAAAGTAAAAAGCAAAGGTGGTTTCTTTGTGAATGACTTTAGGTATGGCGCCAGGCTTCAAGTAGGCATCAACGGTTTCGATATGTTTATGACTTATGATTTCAACGAGCTATTTGAAAACGGAAAAGGGCCAGAACTTAACCCAATCACTATTGGAGTAACTTTCTAAAAGAAAATCTTAATCAAGACCGGGCCGAATGAAGAAATTTATTCGGCCTTTTTTTTTTGCTTCAAGCCTCCTTTTCACATAAGCCTTTGCCCAAAAAGGAGCAATAAGGAACAGAGAGAACAGAGCCAAAGCAACAGAAGCACAAGCAATCCTCCACTCCTCTCCTTCAACTCCATAATTATTGACAATTAAGCGGATTGACTGTAATGCCATACCCCCAAAAACAATGTAAGGCAGAATAAGCCCATTAAAGGCGGATTTTAATGAAAAAATATGTTTAGCAGAATCCATTTCACTCATAAAATAAATGTAATCATTCTAGTCATTTATTCCTCCATCCACTTTCGCTCTTCTCCTTTTAAGCCAAAGAAGTTCGCGAAATATTTTGGGCTTGGACGATTAGCCGTAATTAAAACCAAGAACAAACTGAACACAAGTGCGTAAACCATATCCCCTTTCTCATACAAACCAAAAGCGCCAATTATACCACCAAAAGACCACATTAGGTTTCTATAAAGGATAGATTTTCGGAGCTTTATTAACTTCATATCCAACTCTGGTATTTGCTTTAAAACTTTAAGCGCATCCTTTTTCCAAGTCGTCAAGGTTCTCATCAGCACATAACCAATACCAGCAGCCATTACGGTATGGAACATAAGATCGGGGTTTTCATAAAACACAGATCGAAGCTCTCCGTTTGCCTCGCGTTCCAAAAAAGCGTAGCCAAAAAAAGCAAGAGGCAACACAAACATTAAATATATAGTGGTTTCAAGCTTTTTGATGAATGCACTTTTATCAAAATTAGGGTCGTTCAATTGCATGGTTTGTGTAAATTGTGGGTAATAACAATCTCTTGCTAACGAACGTTAGTGTGTTTATATTCGCAGCAAATGAAAACTGTCGTAAAGAAAAGCAGAAAGCAACAAATAGAAGAAAAAGCAACCACTCTTTTTCAATCTAGAGGCTACGCTGCCACGTCAATGCGCAATTTAGCGCAAGATTTGGGAATTGAAGCCGCAAGTCTCTATTCTCATATCAAGTCAAAAGAAGAAATTTTGCAGCGTATATGCTTTCGCATGGCCGAAGAATTTTACAGTGCTTGGCAGGAAGTAGATGAAGAAACTGGTGGTAATGCAGCGAAAATGGAAAAAGCCATGATCGCTCATGTAAAAGTAATTACGAAAGACACGAATGCCTCTGCCGTTTTCTTTAACGAATGGAGGCATTTAAGCGAACCATCCCTAAGTGAGTTTTTAGCCATGCGCGATGACTACGAAGGGAGATTCAAAAAGATATTAAGGGATGGAATGGCCTCTGGCGAATTCAAGCTAGTAGATGATAAATTCATGATGCTAACCATTCTTTCTTCGTTAAACTGGACTCACAATTGGTATAAGCCTGATGGTAGCTTGAGTCCAGAAGAAGTAGGAAAAAGACTATCGGGCCTATTGTTAAACGGACTAAAAAATAATTAATATGTACGGAGGTGGAAACTCATTCGAAGCCATGAAAGCTACGGCCCTTACTGACGAGGATCCGATAAAATTGGCAGAATTTGAAGCAAGAATCGACAGAGGCGAGAAAATCGAGCCCTCAGATTGGATGCCTCAATTGTATAGAAAGCAACTGACCCGAATGATTGAGCAGCATGCGCATTCAGAAATCATCGGGGCTTTACCAGAAGGCACTTGGATTACCCGCGCCCCTGGTTTCAAAAGGAAATTAGCCCTTATGGCGAAGGTACAGGATGAAGTTGGGCATGCCCAGTTACTTTACTCTGCTGCCGAAACCCTAGGCAAACCGAGAGAAGAAATGATTACCGATTTGATTAATGGCAAATCGAAGTACTCCAACATATTTAACTACCCAGCCTTTACTTGGGCCGATTCATGCTTTATTTCATGGCTGGTAGATGCAGGCGCAATCGTTAATCAAATCGCCAATTCTAAAGGAAGTTACGGCCCCTACTGCCGCGCCCTAGAAAGAATTTGTGCCGAAGAATCTTTCCATTTAAAATACGGTCACCACTGCGTAATCCATTTGGCAACAGGCACAAAAGTGCAGCGCGAAATGATGCAAGAAGCTTTCAACAGATGGTGGACGCCAATGATGCACTTCTTTGGCCCTTCAGATAAAATCTCGGTTCATTCAGAAATTTTGATGCGTTGGAAAGTGAAGATGTCATCTAACGATGAGTGTCGCCAGCAATTCTTGGACATGTATGTACCAAAAATTTGGGAGCTAGGTTTAACCCTTCCTGACGAAAATTTGAGAAAAGATCCAGAAACAGGTGAGTGGCAATTCACAGAACCAGACTGGGAAGAGTTCAAAAGAGTAATCAATGGAGATGGCCCTTGCAACAAAGAACGCTTGGCGGTTAGACGTGTGGCCGAAGAAAGAGGCGCATGGGTAAGACAAGCCTTATTGGCGCCAAAAGCAAAATATATAGCTCCACTTGCGTAAACCATTAGCATGAACTTAAAATCTTTAGACCCAAGGGTAACCCGATTGGGCATTAGCGAATCGACTGATCAGGAAATCATTGAAAAAGGTGAGCTTGACCAATTCGAAACCTACGAGGCATTTATAGAAACTAAAGAAGGAAAACCTTTTGAACACGCTGGGTCCATTCACGCACCCAATGAAGAAATGGCTTTCCTTTTTGCCAAGGAACAATACAGCCGTAGAGGCATGTTTTGCAACGCTTTGTGCGTGGTGAAAACCGAAAACATCAGAGTTTCGGATTATACCGACAATGGTGAAGATGTATACAGTTTGGTAAGCGCCAAACCCAGTGGAGTAGAACGAGACAGCTTCGAGGTTTTCCATTTAGCAAAGAGAGGTAAGCATCACAAATACGAAGGCAGTGTAATGGCCAAAGATTTTGAAGATGCACTTGCCAAAGCAAAAGCAGATTTTCAATCAGAGAAGCCTGTATTTAATGTTTGGATTGTGAAGTCAGAGCATATTTTAGCTTCTGATGAAGATGACCGTGACATTTGGGATACGCTGAAAGAGAAAAAATATCGAGACGCTATTGATTACAAAGCGGGCGATAAGATTAAAGCATTTAAGGAACAACAAGCCTAAATATGAACACCGAAGCACTTAAGGATTTACTTTATAAAATGGCTGACGATCAGCTCATTTTAGGCCATCGTAACTCAGAATGGACGGGTTTTGGGCCATTACTGGAAGAAGACATTGCCTTTTCATCCATGGCACAAGACAAAGTGGGCCAAAGCTGGCAGATCTATAAGCTGCTTCATGAGCTTGGCGAATCTGAACCTGACATGGTTGCTTTTATGCGAAATGCAGACCAGTTCCATAATTGTCAATTGGTAGAATTACCCAACGGTGAATATGACTTCAGTTTAATCAGGCATTTTTTGTTTGACATGGCGGAACAAATCAGGTTTACACATTTGGCAAGCTCATCTTATGAGCCTTTGGCGCTGTTGTCCAAAAAGATTAAAGGTGAAATCAAGTACCACACCATGCACGCCAAAATCTGGATGAAGCAATTGGGTTCTGCTACCGAAGAAAGTATTTCTAGGCTTCAGAACTCACTAGAGGAAGCCATGCCTTATGCCTTGGGTATTTTCGAACCTTCTAAGTTCGAAGACGAATTAATCAAGGAAGATATCTTCCGTGGTGAGGCAGCAATTAAAGAAGAGTGGATCGAACAAATTACGGCCATTCTAAAAGAAACCAGTCTGAAAATGCCAGACATTAATAGCATCCAACCAATTTATGGTGGCCGTTACGGGCAGCACACTGACAACCTTCAGCCATTACTGGATGAAATGTCAGAGGTGTTTAATTTAGACCCTACAGCCGACTGGTAGATAGTCATTTGTCATTTGTCATTTGTCATTTGTCATTTGTCATTTGTCATTTGTCATTTGTCATT
>CAXBPM010000346.1:0-4187 GCA_963977345.1 uncultured Roseivirga sp. | reverse complement strand
TCCTCGTACAATTCTCTCAAGTAACGCCTGCGCATTCTTCTGAGGGTCTTGTTATTTCCAGATTGCAATGGAATATGGAAATGAGGAACGAAACGTTTAGAGGTTGAAGTAAACTCAATGATCTCGTTGGTAAGTAAATTGGGCTCGATAGAAGAAATTCGAATGCGATCAATGCCTTCTACTTCATCAATAGCTTTCACTAAGTCTACAAAGCGCTCAGTTCTTTTTCCGTCTTGAATTCCGAAATCGCCAATGTTTACGCCTGTCAGTACTACTTCCTTTACTTCAGTCGCTGCAATTTCTCGTGCCGAACTCAAAATATTCTCCACACTGTCGCTTCTACTTTTGCCACGCGCCAAAGGAATGGTACAAAACGCACAATGGTAATTACAGCCGTCTTGCACTTTTAAGAAAGTGCGCGTTCTGTCATTAATAGAGTAAGCATTATTAAAGGCTGTTGCTTCTTTAATTTCGGAAGCTAGCACTTGCGTAGTTTCTGGTTTTACAAAACCATCTAGTAATTCTATGAGCCTGAATTTTTCGGCAGCGCCTAAAACCGCATCAACTCCGGGTATTTCGGAAATCTCTTTGGGTTTTAACTGCGCATAGCAACCAATAATGGCCACATAACCGTCAGGGTTTATACTCTGGGCTTCGCGAACAATTTTTGCGCATTTTTTATCGGCATTATCAGTCACCGAGCAGGTATTGATAATGAAAATATCTGGCGTTTCAGAGAATTCCACCTTTTGATAACCCTTTTCAGCGAACTGACGGGAAATGGTGGAGGTTTCTGAAAAATTCAGTTTACAGCCTAACGTATAAAATGCTACTTTTCTCATTTCGGGCTGCAAATCTAAGCATTTATGTTTTCAATCTGAAGTTTTCAAGGGCTACTGAACCTGCTTAACAAGAAAGTGCTTCTTTTTTGAATTAGAAAAATTGAGTCTGAGTCTGTTTTTGACTTATGTTTTGTTTTTTTCTGAAAAACTGGTTAAAAAAACACCCTGTTTCTAAATTAATATCTGTAATTCCTTTACTTTTGGGTGTAAATTTTAACCAACCTGTTCTATCGTATGTTTAATCAACGTCAGCGAGCGCTCAATATAGTTCAAACCAGAACTACAGAGCGTGTTTTCGCCCCAGCAGACAAAATTTCAGATTTCTTTGCCGATGATGTCTTCACCCTTGAGAAAATGAGGTCAACCCTGACCCCCGAAACTTTCAAGAAAGTAGAAGCCGTAATTAAAAAAGGAAGAAAGATCGATGTAGAAACTGCCAGTGAGGTAGCTTCCGCAGTAAAAACTTGGGCCCTTTCTAAAGGGACTACTCATTATACACACTGGTTTCAGCCATTAACAGGATCGACTGCTGAAAAGCACGATTCTTTCTTTGATGCCCAAAAAGGTATTGAAGTACTGAAGGGTACTGCGTTGATTCAACAAGAGCCAGATGCTTCTTCTTTCCCGAATGGAGGAATCAGAAGCACTTTTGAAGCGCGTGGTTATACCGCTTGGGATCCTACTTCTCCAATATTCATCTGGGGTAGAACTTTATGTATTCCGACCATTTTTGTTTCCTATACAGGTGAAGCACTTGACCATAAAGTGCCTTTGTTAAAGGCTGTTGAGGCAGTTGATAAAGCAGCCACTAAGGTTTGTCAGTTATTTGATAGAACTGTGGCCAGCGTAAATGTATCATTGGGGGTTGAACAAGAGTATTTTGTAATCGACAAAGCATTATTCAATGCACGTCCAGACTTGGTAATGAGTGGAAGAACTATTTTTGGTCACCACCCAGCAAGAGGACAACAGTTGGACGACCATTACTTTGGTGCTATCCCTAGCCGTGTTTACAATTTCATGAAGGACTTCGAAATTGAGTCTTTGAAATTGGGGATTCCTGTAATGACAAGACATAACGAAGTAGCTCCAGCTCAGTTTGAAGTGGCTCCTTTGTTTGAAGATATTAACATTGCAACGGACCACAATTCATTGATGATGGATGTGATGGATCGTGTTGCTGAAAGACATGATTTGAAAGTGCTTTTCCACGAAAAGCCATTTGCAGGACTTAACGGTTCTGGAAAGCATAATAACTGGTCTATAGTTACGAGTACAGGTGTGAATGTATTTCAGCCTAGTTCTAGCGCTAGAGAAAATTTGCAGTTCCTTACCTTCTTAGTGACCACTATTAAGGCCATTCACGAACACCCAGGAATGCTAAGGGCAAGTATTGCTTCTGCTGGTAACGACCACAGATTGGGTGCTAATGAAGCACCCCCTGCAATTATGTCGGTATTTATTGGTTCTGAACTTACTTCGGTTTTAGATGAATTGGAGAATAACGGAAACCTTAAAGTAGACAAAGGCGACAACATGTACATGAAGTTGGGGATTGATAAAATACCTCAAATCATCTTGGACAATACTGATAGAAACAGAACTTCTCCTTTTGCCTTCACCGGAAACAAGTTTGAGTTTAGAGCCGTTGGGTCTGACCAAAATGTGGCCGAGCCAATGACTGTACTCAACCTGATTGTAGCAAACCAACTAAAAGAGTTCTATAATGAGGTAAGTAACTCAATCAGCAAGGGCGAGGATAAGAAAATAGCCATTGTTAATGTATTGAGAAGGTACATTAAGGACTCCAAGTCTGTACGATTTGAAGGTGATGGATATTCTGAAGAATGGGCTCAAGAAGCAAAAAAGAGAGGTCTTCCGAACATTAAAGATACTGCTAGGGCACTTGACGCATACATTGGTAAAGATTCCATCAAAATGTTTGAGGAATTTAAAGTGATGAACGCTGTTGAGCTTGAGGCAAGAAACGAAATTCAACTTGAGAACTATATTCTGAAATTACAGATTGAAGCCAGATTAATGGGCGAAATCGCAATGAATATGATTCTTCCTGCTTCTGTTGATTACCAGAATAGGCTAATGGACAATGCTACTAAACTGGCAAGTCTTGGACTTGACAATACTCACGTAATGACTGTAGTCAGTAAGGTCAATGGTTACATCAAAACCATTCAGACTAAAGTGGATGCGATGAACGAAGAGAGGGGCGAGGTGAACCATATTGAAGAGTCTAGAGATAGAGCGATTGCTTACTGCGATAGAATTAAAGGTAAATACTTTGATGAAATCCGTAATGCAGTGGACAAACTAGAACTATTGGTTGACGATGAGGATTGGCCTTTATTGAAATACAGAGAGATGCTTTTCTTGAGATAAGAGAAACGATTTTATAAATTTTGAAACCACTTCTGAAAAGGAGTGGTTTTTTTATGCTAAGTTTCTAATGGCTATGAAAAAGAGATCGAAATGGTTTAAAAGAGTAAGAATTGGCTGCCTTTCCAGCGTGGTGCTTATCATAGTTCTGTCTCAGGTCGTAAGTGGCTGCATTAGCTTTTCGAAAAGCGATAAAGAGGTCGCTAAATTCTTTGAAGACCAGCCTGTAAAACCAGTTAGCGAGTTTTATACCGTAGATGACTATAAAATGCACTACGAAGTGCTGGACTTAAATCAGCCCGCCACTTTTGTGTTTATACACGGTACGCCCGGTTCGTGGGATGCCTTTATCGACTATTTTGTAGACAGCACGCTTTATAATAAAGCAGTTATTATTTCTCCTGACCGTCCGGGTTTTGGGAAGTCGAGTTATGGTAAACCAGTGGCTTCATTAGAAACACAAGCCAAATATTTAGCGCCTATTTTGGAGAAATACCCTGCGCCAAGAATTCTCATTGGTCATTCATTGGGTGGGCCAATTGTCGCCAGAATGGCCATGGATTTTCCAGAACTGGTAGACGGAATTATTATGTTGGCACCAGCACTTTCTGCTGAACTAGAACCGCATGAAGATTGGTTTAGGGTGCCAATGCGTTTACCAATCATTGAAGGCATTTTTCCTAAAATCTTTAGAATCTCCAACGAGGAGCTTATTTTCTTACGAGAAGAGCTTGACTTGATGATGCCGCTTTGGAAGAGCATTACCATTCCTAGTGTGGTAATTCAAGGTGAAGCTGATGATCTGGTTCATCCTGGAAATGGCCCTTTTGCAGATAGCGTTCTGGTCAATGCCCCGCATAAAATCATTATGCTACCCAATCAAAACCACTTCTTGCCTTGGAACGAATCTGACCTCGTGAAAAAAACGATTTTGGAGATGTTGGAAGGGAT
>CAXBPM010000345.1:0-4211 GCA_963977345.1 uncultured Roseivirga sp. | reverse complement strand
GCCTTAGGTCGTTCATCCAAAGCTTATGACTACCGCCTTCAATACGAAGTGGTAAAGGATAGTTTGGACAATGTTGAAAAGGCGAGTCAATTGGCTGAGATTAGAGAAATCTATGAGTCGGAAAAGAAAGACAAGCAAATCTCTCAGTTGGAACTGGAAAACGAAGTAGTAAACGCTAAAAGTGAAGCAAATGCGGCCTTGGCGGCAAAGGAAGCAGCCAATAAACTGGTATTTATCATATTGGCCATTACTCTTTTCATTCTGGCATTAATCTTCTACTTCTATTTTAGACAGCGCCTTGTGCTGACCAAATTAAAGATTAATGAAGAAAAGGAATCACGTAACAAAGAAGTGAACCAGCTAATGATTCAGCAACAAACCAAAACCCTAGAGGCAATGGTGGAAGGGCAGGAGCAAGAACGAAAAAGAATAGCGAAGGAGTTGCATGATCACTTTGGTAGCTTAATGGCCACCGTAAAGGTGAATTTAACCACAGTAGCCTCCAACAAGGAAGTGACTCCTGAAAGCGAGCTGCAAATGCAGCACTTGGCTAAACTTGTCGATCAGGCCTGTGTAGATATTCGAAGCCTCTCTCACTCTATGCATGTGGGTATTTCAGAAGCTTTTGGTTTAGTGCCGGCCTTAAAAGATTTGGCTAACTCCATTTCTCAATCAGGAAAAATTCAAGTGTCATTTCATGCTTCTAATTGTGCTGAAAAACTGGATTCAGCCATTGAGGTGACTGCTTATAGGATTGTTCAAGAGTTAGTGAGCAATGTATTGAAACATGCGAAAGCAACCAAGCTCACCTTGCAGTTGACCTGTTTGGACGACATCATAAATATCATTGTCGAAGACAATGGCCTTGGTTTTGACGCTGATTTCCTTATGAAAAACTCTCAGGGAATGGGGCTTAAAAGTTTGCAAGAAAGAATTACCGAATTACATGGGGAATTTGAAGTGGATAGTAGGTCTGAAAAAGGAACTACTGTTATTATTGACTTGCCTATATCAATTGAACAAACCCTATTAAAAGTATGATACGTGCCTTGCTTGTAGATGATCATCAGTTATTCGGTGAAGGAGTACGCTCCATGTTCAAATCAGAAGATGGGATTGAAATAGTGAAAATCACGACCAATGGCCATAACGTGCCTGCAATACTTGCTGAAATTGAGGTGGATTTGATCCTTATGGACATCAGTATGCCATTAATTGACGGTGTAGGAGTATTAGAGTTGATGAAGAGTAAAGGCTTGGATGTTCCTGTTTTGATGCTCACAATGCATCAAGACATGAAATACATCAGAAGAACACTAGAGACTGGCGCACAAGGCTATATCCTTAAGGATGCTTCAAAAGCAGAATTGACAGAGGCAATTGAAAAAGTAAGTAGAAGAGAAAACTATTTCCACCCTAAAATCAATAATCAAATTTTCGATTATTTACGTGGTAATAAAAATTCAAGTGAAGGAAATTTGGTAGATCAGCTTTCAGACAGGGAAAAAGAAATTATTGGCTGCATAGGCAGGGGGATGAACAGTAAGGCCATTGCGGAAGCGCTTTTTATCAGTGAACATACCGTTAAAACTCATCGCAGAAATATTATGCACAAACTGGGCGTGAAAAACACCGCAGAGTTGGTCACCTTTTCAATGGAAAAGGGAATTATTTAACATTGGTACGATTTGGTAACCTTGCTAAACAACCCCCTTCTTTGGTGAGATTTTATTACCGAGTTAGGATTATATTACTTGACTACTTGTTGCTTAGCGTCATAAAGTACTTTTCCGCCCACAATGGTCATGGCTACTTTTGTGTTTAGAATTTCAGCCTCAGAAATTGTCATAATGTCCTTATCAAAAACAGTAAAGTCTGCTACTTTTCCAGCTTCAATACTGCCTTTAAAATCTTCTTCAAACTCACTGTAAGCACCAAAAATGGTGAAGGATTTCAGCGCTTGGTCTCTGGTCATTTTCTGATTAGGTTCAAAACCACCATCTGGCAATCCTGCTAGTGTTTTTCTAGAAACGGAAGCATAAAAAGAAGGGATTGGATCAACTGGCTCAACTGGCGCATCAGTTCCGTTCGGAATAATTGCCCCAGATTTAAGTAAATCTTGCCACACATAGGCACCTTCTTCAATTCTGGCTTTTCCTAACCTGTCAATCGCCCAAGGTCGGTCTGAACTCATATGAATGGCTTGCATGGCAGGGATTACACCAAGTTCTCCAAAACGAGGTATGTCAGCGCCACTTAAATGTTGTGCATGCTCAATTCTAAAGCGATGGTCTGTGGCTAAATCTGGGTATTTCTCAAAAGCAGCTTGATAACGATCTAGAATTTCTCGGTTGGCACGGTCGCCAATGGCATGAGAACAGACCTGAAAGCCATGCTGAAGACCTTGCTCTGAAACTTCTGTTACTACTTCCATAGGAAGGGTTTCATGCCCTGTGTGCCCTGCTCTGTCCGAATAGTCTTCTAAAAGCCAAGCACCACGAGGCCCTAAGGCGCCATCACAGTTTAACTTAATGGAACGAACAGTAACATAATGATCTGGGTCAATCATTGGGCCGCTTTCATACCAACGCTCTAATAGCTCTGGCGATCTTCCGCTGAGCATTACATACATTCTGATGCCCAGTTTTCCTTCTGCCTTAAATCTGCTCAATCGATCAATAAAGCCTTGACCTGAACCCGCATCGTGAAAACTAGTAATTCCTCTTTCCAAACATTCCTGAATGGCCATTTCTAAAGCTTGTTCGTCTTTTTCTTCAGTACTTTGAGGAACTAAACGCCCCACTATGCCAGAAGCGCGCTCGGTGAATACGCCTGTTGGATTACCCAAGTCATCTTTAATGATTTCACCTCCTTCTACTTCACCCGAAAGTTGTTCAATGCTCAATCGATTTACACCTGCCATTTGCATTGCTTTTTCATTCGCAAAAGTGGCATGACCACTCGCGTGTCGAAGATAAACGGGGTTGTCGGGAGAAACTGCGCTTAATTTATCATGTGTCTGGAATCCCTTGACGATATTATCTGGGCGCTCAATCCATTTGTCTTGATGCCAACCACGGCCCGTGATCCATTCTCCTGGTTTTGCATTTTGAACGGCTTCGGCTACTTTCTCAACCAGTTCATCGTAGGTTTTAACGTACATCAAATCCAACTCTAATTTGTTGTAGCCAATGCCCATTAAGTGGCCGTGCGATTCGATGAATCCGGGCGTCATGGTTTTGCCTTCAAGATCGATCACTTTCGTGTTTTTACCTTTCATGGCATCAATTTCGGCCAGACTTCCTGTGGCCAAGATCATCCCATTTTTGACAGCAACTGCTTCTACTTTTGAGTTGCTGATGTCTGAGGTGTAGATATGGCCATTGGTATAAATAATATCAGGTGTGTCTTTTGAATTGCACGAGAGGGCCGTGAGGGCAATAAAGAGCCCAAGGCAAAGGAGTTTAGAAGTCAGTTTCATTATCTAAGGGTTGATTTTGCTGATGAATCTAATCCTTTTGTCTGAAACCTACAACGGCTTTATATACCACTTAAGAATTCTAGCGTGTCAACGCCATCCGCATAGTCCGAAAGTTCTGGCTGCTGCGCTTTACCTAAAGGAATACTTCCTTCGTACCAGCCGTTGGCCGAAACCACACACTGAATTTTGTCATGGTGTTTGGCGAGTGTAAGGTCTAGCTCCGCTTCGCTGTTATAGTACTCATAAAAGAGCACAGAAATAGGAGAGACCAATGCTTCGCTTTCTCTCATTAAAAAGAAACCAGAATCGAGGTGCGGTTCGCCATTTACGAGATAGATAGATTTATTGTAATCGTAATTGTTACGGTATTTATGATGGTCCAATATAGTTTCATAACCCATAAGCGCATCGATCAACTTTACAAAGTCATAACCCTTAGGCGCATAGATTTTGGAGATGTTTCTACAGCCTAGTCCAAAATATTGGAAGTAATCTTTACCGAAATTGGTAAGTTCTTCGGTAATCTCATTACCATTTATAACCGCCACGGCTGTTCTGTTTTGCCTGATGATGTGTGGGTGTTTGGCAAAGTAATGTTTGAAGTAGCGTGCACTGTTATCGGAACCAGTAGCAATAATAGCATCGGCCTCGTTCATTCGTTCCGCATGAATAATGTTGGCACCGAGCGTTTCTGAAATGGTATTGATTTCCGAAATCATAAACTGCATCA
>CAXBPM010000344.1:0-4216 GCA_963977345.1 uncultured Roseivirga sp. | reverse complement strand
AATCATTAATAGTGAAATTAAGCCTTTATGATGGGCAGCATTGTAAGCAATAGTAGCCACTTTTTTATTTACTATAATGGCCAGAAATGCCAAGTCGGGTGCGAAAAATAAGCTAGCAAAAAGTACCCATCCCCCTTCATAAAACTCAAAATAGACCAGGCAAACGATCAATAAAAGTCCGATTTCTTCGAGCTTAAGTGCGGTTCTCATATTCTTGGTTTTCATAATGACGGATAAGGTACAAAGAGTTTTAGATACTCAAAACGGTTGCTAGGCTTAAGTAAATGATTGTAAGCCATGATGTTAAATTCAGAGGTGTTAGTATCAATTCGAGCAAAGGTTAATCTCCAAATTCAAAAACCTGATTTATATCATCTTTTTGACTAACACCCGTCAGGTCGAAATTTTTCACGTGAATCTATCTTGCGAAGGTTTAGGAATAACTACGCCTTTTAAATTATGGAACTACAGCAATTCAAGTACGACAACAAAATTGTCAAATACTTCGTCATCGCCACGGTCACTTTCGGACTGATAGGTATGTTGGTGGGTATTTTAATGGCAATTCAGCTTTTTTTACCTGAAGCCAACTTTGGTCTTCAATTCACCACTTTCGGTCGTATTCGTCCGCTACACACCAATGCAGTGATTTTTGCATTTGTGGGTAACGCCATGTTTGCGGGGGTGTACTATTCTATGCAGCGTTTGCTAAAAGCGCGCATGTTCAGCGATATGCTGAGTTGGGTTCACTTCTGGGGCTGGCAGCTTATCATTTTAGCTGCTGTCATTACACTTCCATTGGGGATGACTACCTCAAAGGAGTATGCCGAGCTAGAATGGCCGATTGATATTGCGATTACAATTATCTGGGTGGTGTTCGGTATCAACATGATTGGTACGATTCTGAAAAGAAGAGAGCGCCACATGTACGTAGCCATTTGGTTCTACATCGCCACATTTGTTACGGTCGCTGTTTTGCACGTAGTGAACTCATTTGAGATTCCGGTAACCATGTTCAAGAGTTATTCTTGGTATGCGGGTGTGCAAGATGCTTTAGTGCAATGGTGGTATGGTCACAATGCCGTTGCATTTTTCCTGACCACGCCTTTCTTGGGGATAATGTATTACTTCCTGCCTAAGGCAGCCAACAGGCCTGTTTATTCCTATAAGCTTTCGATCATTCACTTTTGGTCGCTGATTTTCATCTACATCTGGGCGGGCCCTCACCACCTTTTGTATACCTCTTTGCCTAACTGGGCACAATCTTTAGGTACCGTATTTTCAATTATGCTGCTTGCTCCTTCTTGGGGTGGTATGCTCAACGGGCTTTTAACATTAAGAGGCGCTTGGGACAGAGTGCGTGAAGACCCTGTTTTGAAATTTATGGTAGTGGCCGTTACGGCTTATGGTATGGCTACACTTGAAGGGCCATTGCTCTCTATTAAAAACGTTAACGCCATTGCTCACTTTACCGACTGGATTATTGCTCACGTTCATGTGGGTGGTTTAGGCTGGAACGGCTTCCTAATCTTCGGTATGCTTTACTGGATGATCCCTAGAATGTGGGGCACAAAGCTTTACTCTACAAAATTGGCCAATACGCACTTCTGGATTGGTACGCTAGGGATTATCGTTTACGCCTTACCACTTTACACTGCTGGTGTGGTGCAAAGTTTAATGTGGAAAAGCTTTAATGCTGAAGGCTTTTTAGAATACCCTAACTTCTTAGAAACTGTTACTCAAATTGTACCAATGTACATGATGAGAGCTGTTGGCGGAGTGCTCTACTTAGCAGGTGCCATTATGATGGCTTACAACTTGGTGAAAACGGCCAAGCAAGGAAGCTTTAAAGCGGAAGAGGCGGCTGAAGCTCCGGCCCTGGAAAAGAAGAAGAAGATTGTTGGCGGACACTGGCACAGTGTTTTGGAAAGAAAGCCAATCATTTTCACTGTGCTGACTTTGGTGGCCATATTAATTGGGGGAATCATTGAAATGGTGCCGACTTTCCTTATCAAGTCTAATATTCCAACCATTGAAAGTGTAAAGCCTTATACTCCTTTGGAACTTCATGGAAGAGACCTTTATATAAAGGAAGGGTGTAGCAACTGTCATACGCAAATGGTAAGGCCGTTCAGGTCGGAAACTGAGCGCTATGGGGAATATTCTAAAGCAGGTGAGTTTGTATATGATCACCCATTCCTTTGGGGATCGAAACGTACGGGGCCAGATTTACATAGGGTAGGGGGTAAATATAATAATGTATGGCATTTCAACCACATGCTCGATCCTAACTCAACTTCGCCAGGGTCTATTATGCCGCCTTATGCATGGTTGTTCACCCAGTCCATTGATTTAGACGAAACCGCAGGTAAAATTACAGCCCTTAGAACAGTGGGGGTTCCTTATGCCGAAGGTTATGAAGAAACAGCTAACGATGACTTGATGAAACAGGCCAAGGAAATAACCGCAGATTTAGCGGCCAGCGATATCGAAATTTCTGAGCAAGCTGAAATTGTTGCCCTGATTGCTTACCTACAAAGGTTGGGTACAGATATTAAAGTGAAGTCAAACGATCAAAACCCTTAAATCATGTTCAAGCACTATTTTGAAAAGATTCATAATGTAGAGGTTTGGCCGATCATTTCGCTGACTATCTTCTTCGTATTCTTTGTTGGCCTAATGGTTTATGTATGGCGAATGAAGAAGGATTATGTAGAGGAAATGAGTGATATTCCTCTTGATGATGACGCAACAATTATCTTATCTGATTTTAAAAATGAAAACCACTAAGCTCATGGAAAAGATAAAATCAATACTGAAAAACCTGAGTTCGAAATATTTATTGTTGCCGTTACTGTTGCTTACAACACCATTGGCAGCTCAAACTGAGAATTCTTCTGGAGTTTCTCCAACTACGGCCTTTTATGTGGTGGTGGTTTTACTGATTATCGTTGCGATTTTGGTAATGCTTTTAGCGGTGAGTTTACTGTCGCTGCTTAAGGCCATTGTTAACAAGGATATGTCGCCAGAAAAGAAAGCCAGCAAGGAAAAAGAATCTAGCTGGTTTGCTAAAACTTGGATGAAATGGAATGCCCTTAAACCATTAGAGGAAGAGCAGGATATTATGCTCGACCATGATTATGATGGAATTAAGGAACTTGATAATCACTTGCCACCTTGGTGGAAGGCGCTATTCTACTTGTCGGTTGTCTATGCTGTGATTTACCTTATGGTTTTCCATGTGTTTAAAACCTCACCTTTACAGGAAGAGGAATATGAGATTGAAATGGCCTTGGCTTTGGCGGCCAAAAATGATATCGAACAAACCATTGTAGTAGATTTTGATGAAAGCAATGTGCCATTCACCGATGACGCTGAGGCATTAGCTGATGGAAAAAAATTCTTCGAAGGACAATGCGGTATGTGTCACAAAGCAGATGGTGGTGGTTTGGCTGGCCCTAACCTTACCGATGATTACTGGAGACATGGCGGAAGCATGACCAATATTTATAATGTAATTAAAAATGGTGTACCGAGTACCGCCATGATTGCCTGGGAAAGTAGACTCAATCCAATCCGTCTGCAAAACGTGGCTTCTTATGTGAAGAGCCTAAGAGGAACCAATCCTGCTGGTGCATTGCCGCCAGATGGGGAGTTGTATGTTGAAGAATCGAAAGATCAAGAATAGAGGAGAATTGCGTTGAGTAATTAAAGAGGGTTGAAATGAAGGAGCTGTACGAATATGACGAAGAATACCGCGACAGTATAGCCACGGTAGATGCACAAGGAAAGCGAATTTGGGTATTCCCGAAAAAGCCGAAAGGCAAGTTTTTCAATGCGCGTAAGATTGTTTCGGTAACCTTACTTACCATTCTTTTTGCCGGTCCGTTCATAAAAATCAACGGTCAGCCCTTTTTAATGATGAATATTTTCGAGCGAAAGTTCGTGATCTTGGGGACAGTCTTTTGGCCCCAAGACTTTTTCATTTTCGCCCTAGGGCTCATTACTTTCTTCGTTTTCATCATTCTTTTTACCGTAGTTTTTGGCCGAGTATGGTGTGGCTGGGCTTGCCCTCAAACCCTGTTTATGGAAATGGTTTTCCGTAGAATCGAGTATTGGATTGAAGGTGATGCTAACCAACAAAGGAAGTTGGCCGAATTGCCTTGGAATGGCGAAAAGATCAAAAAGCGACTATTGAAGCATAGTATTTTTGTGG
>CAXBPM010000343.1:0-4218 GCA_963977345.1 uncultured Roseivirga sp. | reverse complement strand
GTATCTAAGCCAATGGGCATCATAGCACCCGTCATGATTTGTACACATTCAGCGACATTCTTGACTGTATATTGTGGTGTGCCTGCAGGAATGGTTTTTTCAATTTTAAAACTACGTTGCCCTTTTTCAAACTCGGAAAAAGCAATGGCAATTCCGTCCATCGTTACCCGATCAAAAGGAGGGAAGGGGCGATCGGCTTTGAGGTCTTCGTTTAAAATTAAACCTACACAGTCCTTTAATTCTCTCTTTTCAACCAAAGGAATGAAAGGATGGCTTTTAACGATATTAAGTGCTTCTGTAAACTTAATGAATTCCATAGGGTGATTTTATCCGCCAATGGTGGCCATTGATTCAAAAGGATTTGATGATTTTTGTTGGGCTTCGAACCCATCTTTCGCTCGGTTGCTGAACAGCGTTCTGAACTGATTTCTAATTTCCTCATCTGTTGCCCCAGCCCGCATAAAGTCTCTAAAGCTGAAGCTTCCGCCATCATAAAGACAAGTTTTCAGTTCACCTTTTGGCGTTAACCTTATTCTATCGCAGGAATGGCAGATGGTACGTGTATAGGCTGGAATGATTCCGAAACTTCCTTTGGCATTCGGTAATTGATAATTCAGCGAAGTAGAACTTTCCGGGTCAGGAAGTTTTTCAACATTAGGATAATGGCCTTGAATATGCGCGAGAATTTGTCGGGCATTCCATGTGATTGGCGAGAACTTTTTCCCACCCCCATTGAAAGGCATTTCTTCAATAAAACGAACGCTTGCCTTATGTTGTAAAGTGAGTTCGCACATGGGAATGATGTCTTCAATATTGTGCTCTTCCATTACCACCATATTGATTTTGGTTGTAATTCCTGAGTCCATCAGCGCATGAAATGAATCCATTACCTGATCATATTCGTCCCTTCTGGTAATTTTTAGAAACCGCTCCTTATCCAAACAATCAAGGCTAAGGTTGATCGCATCAATCCCAATGGCTTTGAGTTTGGGTAAATGCTCAATCAAGCTGGTTCCGTTGGTGGTAATATTCACGGAATTAATGCCTTCAATGGTGCTGATGTTTTCAATCAACTCCATAATATTCTTTCTAACGAAAGGTTCACCCCCTGTGATTCTCACCTTGTTGATGCCCATTTCTGCTAGAATACGCGTCAGCCTTTCCATTTCTTCGAAAGAAAGAATTTGGCTCCGATGGCTGAAATTCAAGCCTTCTTCGGGCATACAATAAAAGCAGCGCAGGTTGCACCTATCGGTTACTCCTAATCTCAAATATCTGAGTTGTCTGCCGTGATTATCGTAAAGCAAGTGTATCTTCGTTTTTAGGGTGAATAATGTGCAGTAATGATTGATATAGTTTCAAGTATACGCAAATTAAACAGAGAAGGGCAAACTCTTGCTATCGCTACGGTAATCAATACATGGAAAAGTTCGCCAAGACCCGTAGGTTCTGCATTGATTATTTCCGAAAATGGCGAAATGACAGGCTCGGTGAGCGGTGGTTGTGTGGAGGGTGCTGTAGTGAAAAAGGCACTCGAAATCATTAAAAATGGAAAAGCACAGGTAGTTCATTTTGGCATTACCGATGATGATGCTTGGGAAGTGGGTTTGAGCTGTGGAGGGGCATTGGATGTCTTTGTTCAGCCTTTTTATCCCAAAGCCATTTGGCATGAAATGGATGAACTTTTAAATCTAGATGAAGGCTTTATGCTCTTATCTATTTTGGAAGACAAACCTCAGTATTCCATCATAAAGGCCAATGGAGAAACCACTGGAGCTGCCTTTGAAAAATCAATTCTGCCTGAATTAGAGCAGGCTTTCTATGAAGGGGACAGCAAAGTGCTAAGCTCAGGAAATCATTTTGTGCAGGTTTTTCCTAAAAAGCCTGTCATGCTGCTAGTCGGTTCTGCACATATTACCGTAGAGCTGACGGAGCTGGCGCATATGTTTGGATTCGAAACCTTATTGATTGACCCAAGGGCTACTTTTGCTAGCAAAACGCAGTATAAAGCAAAACCTCAAACCATACATGTACAATGGCCTCAGGAAGTGTTGCCCAATTTGATATTGGACAAGAACACTTATGCCGTAATTCTCTCTCACGACCCCAAAATTGATGACGAGGCTTTGAAGATTCTGCTAAAATCTGAGGTGGCTTATATTGGTGCTTTGGGCAGTCGAAAGACCCATGCCAAGCGGGTGGAGAGGTTAAAGGAATATGGGTTTGGTTCCGAAGAAATTGATAGTATTCATGCACCCATAGGAATTGATATTGGCTCCAAATTACCCCGAGAAATTGCTTTAAGCGTAATGGCAGAGGTGATTAAAGTGAAGAATGGGGAGTAAGCTAAGCAGTATTTTTTCTAAAGTCTTCCTCCAATTTATTTAGCTTTTTCACTATTAAATCTCGGTTTTTAGCGGCCTTGATCCATTGCGGAAGATTGGAAATCATGGAGTATTTATGTCTGCCATTGTCTTCTCTTAGTTTTGCGCTCACATAATCGCTTAGATAGCGTAGATGTTCCAGGTTGTAGAGCCACAAAACATCAGTTTTGATAGGGGTTTGCAGCCAGAGATCGAAGCCAAAATAAGGATCGGTGGGTTTATCGCCCCTGTATCGATACCAAACGAGTTCATATTCTCTCGTTTGTTGACAGGTTTCACAAGTCACGTTTGAGTTTTGATAAGGTTTTTTGGTAGGTTCTGTAGAATGGCAAACTTTCGTGCCACAGTGCCCACAGCTTTGATTAACAAAGCCTTGCAGATAACCAGCCCATTGGTTATTTCCAGTTTGATGAAAGCCACAGGAACTACAAGTACATTTAGATTGATGATTTGAAGGAAAAGGGATACTGTACTTCCTTGGTTCGGAACTGACCAAAGCGGGTTCGGAACATTTCGGACATTTGATCCAAATGTTTTCGCTGAAATAGACAGTAGGGTAGGCTAGTTGGCTAAACTTCATTTCCCAGTTATTTTATCGCTATAACTCCTTTTTTATATAGATTCAAAGCATTCTGTAGAAGCATTTCTATGGTGCCTTTAGGCAAATCTGCATTTGGGTTTACCCTGAAGATTTTCATCCTAGACCGTGTCCCAATTTCCAGCTTTGGGTGTTCTAAGAGTTTTCCTTCTACAAAAAGAATATAGGGTTCGTCCGTTTTTTTATCTGTCCACAGGTAGCAAAACATCTTCCTCTTGAAGCAGAAGCAAGGCATTCCGTATTTTTTTGTTTCTGTAACCTCTTCGTCTTGATTCAAAATAAGACTTCGCAAAGCCAGTAAACAGCTTTTGTTCGGCTCTTCTTTATTCAGGTAGTATTCATCAAAATTATCGAGCACGATCATTTGAATTTAATTATAAACTAGCCTTGCAAGGCTTCAGCGTTTGTTATTTTCTTGATTTTTTAAGACTTCTTTTTCTCTAAGGCCATTCTTAAGCAGAGTATGGCAAGCATAAGTGTTACAACAGCGAATGATTTTTCGAAGTTTGTTTCAGCCACTATGTTTCCGACCGTATTCAACACAAATATTACAGACAATACCCAAATAAAAATGTGGGCGACCTTTTTAAACCGAGGCTTATTTAGTCTTCCAGTATGGATAAGCACCACGATAACCGACAGAAGTGTAATGAAAAAGGAGATAAACTCGAAGCCCAAAAGTTGGTTCTTTGTTTCCATTCTTCCACCCCACAAATACTCAATGGGAGCGTAGTCGAAAAGAACGATACCAATGATAATAGCCAAATGAAAAAGAGCCAGTAGGCTGAATATTACTAGACTTAGTTTTGTGGCTGTTTCGAAACTGATGATTTTTTTCATTTTGGAGGTGAAGAAGAAATGGGTAGTTACTACGCTTTAGTTGAATTATACAGATCAATAATTTGAGAACAATCTAGTAAGATTATGATTTGATTGAAAGCGGTAGGGTTATAAGCCTTCCTTTTACCTGTACGGGGAATCATGAAAAAGGGATTGTTCACCACTGATAATCCCTTGGAGTATTCATTTGAAGTTTCTTTTCTTAAAAATACAGGTCGAAAATCTATCGATCATGAATGCCTTTGCCTTCGAGAATTTGAACAATATGTTTTTCAATTCTTGATGCCCTTGTTTTCGATTGTTTGGGCTGCGAAAAGTACAATAGGTACCCTCTTTGACGTCCGGGAGTCAAGGCTTCGAAAGCAGATTTTAGATCAGGGAGTTCATTGAATTTCT
>CAXBPM010000342.1:0-4221 GCA_963977345.1 uncultured Roseivirga sp. | reverse complement strand
TGGGTTTAGAGTTGATGGTAGGCTCAAACACGGCAGCTTATGAAACTCCTTTTACGGTTTCTATTGATTTAATTGGTAACGGATGTACCACTGGGATTTCAGCCAGCGACCGTTCAAAGACGGTTCAGGCATTGGTAAACCCAAATACAAAACCTGAAGAACTAGGGAAACCAGGTCATATTTTTCCTTTAAGAGCAAAAAGGGGTGGAGTGTTGAGAAGAACTGGGCATACGGAAGCAGCCATTGATTTTGCACGTTTGGCTGGATTACAAGCCTGTGGTGTTTTGGTAGAAATACTGAATGAAGATGGCACAATGGCCCGTCTTCCGAACCTAAAGAAAGTAGCGGAGAAGTTTAATTTAAAGCTCGTTTCGATAGAAGATTTGATCTCTTACCGTTTAGAAAAGGAAAGCCTTATTGAGCGTGTTGATTCTGTGGATTTGCCAACGGATTATGGTGATTTCCATTTACAGGCCTTCAAGCAAACCAATACGGAAGAGGTGCATTTGGCTGTTGTTAAAGGGGAATGGAAAGAAGACGAGCCTGTTTTGGTGCGTGTACATTCTTCTAGCACCTTGGGTGATGTTTTCGGCTTTAACCGTGACACTGGCAATCCAATAAAACATGCGCTCCGTATGTTAGAGGAGGAAGGGAAAGGCGTTGTACTCTATATGAACCAAGGTGCCAGAGGTGCTCGTTTATTGGATGAACTGAAGGCAATAAAGGCTTCGGAGAAAAAAGAAGGCAAGTTTGGAGTGAAAATGGACCAGAAAGATTTTGGGATAGGTGCACAGATTTTACGTGACCTAGGCGTATCAAAAATTCGTTTGATTACGAATCATCCTACAAAACGTGTTGGGCTTATTGGTTATGGCCTCGAAATCGTTGAACACGTTACGTTAAAGAAAAAATAAACATTAGGGTTTGCAGCGAGTTCAACCCAAAACAGAAGTTTACGCTATATGAAATTGTACGTTTATTTTCTCGTGTTATTTAGTTTTATGGCTTATAGAGCCAGTGCGCAGACGTTTCCGTCTGAATTATGGCATGATGGACAAGTTACTCTGACTGATGGAAATGTAAAGCATGGTAACGTTAAGTATGACTTGGAAAGACAGACGGTTCAGTTGAAAATTGGGCAGCGTAACGAGGCTTATGATGCCAGCCAAGTGACGTCATTCACATTTTTGCAAGAGTCATTAAACTTGCGAAGAACGTTTTATTCACTTCCCTATGCCATTCAGAATAATTATAGGCGTCCGGTCTTTTTTGAGGTGGTTGTTACCGGAAAAATGACATTATTGGTGAGAGAATATATAGTGGTAAGAAATAACAATACTCCATCTACCCTTAACAGCAGATACAGGTACCAAGATTACTCAGATTTCAATAGAAATAGTACCTACCTGTCGTATAAGATGTTTTTCGCTAAGGCAGATGGCTCAATTAGAGAGTCCTCTGGTAAGAAAAACGATGTTCTTTATCAATTTGGTGAGGCTCGATCAGAACTAAAAAAGTACGTTAAAAAAGAGAAGTTAAAGCTTGATCGCTTAGAAGATGTAGTGAAATTGGTCCAGCATTATAATAAAGAAATCAACTAGATGTCAAAACCCCTTATTCTTGTTTCAAATGATGATGGTATTACCTCAAAAGGTATTCGTGTACTTATTGAGGCCATGTGTCAAATTGGTGAAGTGATTGTAGTAGCGCCAGATAGCCCTCAGTCGGGAATGGGGCATGCCATTACCATTGGAAACCCACTGAGACTTATTGAAACCAATATTTTTGAAGACTTAGGGGTTGTTGCTTACAAGTGTTCAGGTACTCCAGCCGACTGCGTTAAGTTGGCAAAGCATTTTGTTATAAAGGATAGAAAGCTTGATTTGGTGGTGAGTGGTGTAAATCACGGGAGCAATTTGGCCATTAGTGTACTGTACTCGGGTACAATGTCTGCAGCCATTGAAGGTGCTATCGAAGGTTTCCCATCTGTTGGTTATTCTCTGGCTGATTTTTCTTCGAAAGCTGACTTTTCTCATGCCATTGATCAGATCATCCATATCGCCAAAGAAGTATTAGAAAAAGGGATTGCAAAGAATGTGGCTTTGAATGTAAATATTCCCCCAAAGCAAAACGAAAAAATTAAAGGAATTAAGGTATGTCGCCAAGCCAAGGCCCATTGGCAAGAAGAGTTTGATCAGCGAAAGGACCCTTATGGAAGACCTTATTTTTGGTTAGCAGGTAATTTTGTAAATAATGACAAGGGAGAAGATACTGACGTTTGGGCGGTGGACCATAATTACGTTTCTGTGGTGCCTTGTCAGTATGATATGACAGCCTACCATAGTATTGCTCAAATCAACGATGATTGGGAGATTTAATCCTCAATCAACTTCAAATTAGATTAGTTCAGGTGATGTTTCTGCTGCGCTGTGGTCTTCAATGATTTTGAAGAGAAAATGAGTGCCTGAATTACCAATCCTATAATGATCAGAATGGCCATTTCCAATTGAGAAATGGAAATATTCCCCAAAATTATTCTTTCCGATTCATCTCTTATTGTTTGTGCTTCAGTAGTTTGAATAGCCGATAAGGCAGAAAGACTAGCAAAGGCCTCAGAAGTTATTTCATTGTTGTCGCTGACCAATTGGTTCAATTGATCAGTAGAGCTTTCGTTAATCACTAAGCCTTTTTCGAGCTTATCAATGTTTCCAACAATCCCTTTTAGTTTGTCAAATTCAATTTCTTCTTCAGGGGTGAGGTAAGTGGTGGCGTATTTTTCAATCAATTGATTTCTTTGCGTCCTAGAAGCCAAAAGGGCTGATGCTAAGTGTTTATATCCATCTTGGGCTTCCGGTTCCATAATCATGATTTGACGTTGGTGAAGGTTCTCGTAGAGCTTGAAAATATAACTCTCAACAAGCATTCGGTCTTCATACATCGAGGCAAAAGAAGCATCCAGTTGCTTGAAATGACTTCGCTCAACGAGGTTGTTGGCCAAAGTGACGATTAGGATGGCTGCCAACAGAACAGCAGCGGTGATTTTGTTCTTAATGCTGTAGGTCCATTTCATAATCTATTGTTTTGATGTGAAAACGCCATATGATACGAAATATGTTTTAGAATTGAGTTTGAAATGGGTACTATCGGTGTATTATCATCGATTTCCTTCAGTTAAAAGGGAATCCGTGTAGTCATTTTTCCACCAATCATTTTTTGAATAGGTTATTTGTTTACGCTTCAATACCTTGTGTTGATGTCTAAATAATGTACTTATGAAAACCCTGACCACTCTTTTTGCTATTGCTCTATTTGGTTTATACAATCCAGTGAATACTGAACTTTCTCCCGAAGCCTTAAAAGGAGCTTGGGAAACCACTTTTAAAAATGATGATGGAAGGGAAGTGCATGCTGTGGCCATTATGAGTGGTGGCTATGTGAGTTCTGCCGCCCATTATGCAGATGATAATTCGTTCTTATATACGACAGGAGGCTCATGGAAAGTAGAGGGAAATAAGATAGTTCAGGTCTATGAGTTCAATACACAAGATACTGAAATGGTAGGGAAATCTGAGACCTATGAATATGCGATTGAAGGGAACAAGCTCACTTTTAAAGGAGATAAAAGGGTTTGGGCAAGAGTAGATAACGGAACTGGTGGAGATTTGGCCAATGCCTTTCTAATTACAGGGAGACAACAAAACGGTGAAATTGTAGATCGTCCAATCAGGGCTAGAAAAACAATGAAAATATTGTCTGGAACTAGATTTCAATGGATTGCCTACAATGTAGACACTGGAGAGTTTTCTGGAACGGGAGGTGGAACTTACACCACCATAAACGGAAAGTACACTGAGAACATCGAGTTCTTTTCAAGAGATGTAAATCGAGTAGGGGCTTCCTTAGATTTCGATTATAAAGTGGTAGATAAGGCTTGGCACCACAGTGGCATGAGCAGTACTGGAAGCCCTATTTATGAAGTTTGGACACCAAGAGAGATCATAGAGAAAAACTAAGGGGTTTCTTTCAGGCTATTGATGGCCCGATTCAAGTTGCGTTCCGTAACACCTAAATAGTTGGCCAAATCCTTCTTCGGAATTAAGTTGTATATATTTTGGTCTTCCGACTCAAGCCTTTTTAGGTTGGTCTCTGTATTGTGCGACTGGTTAAATGAGTGCCGAATGGCCTTATATTTCACCTTTGACGCAAGCGACTTTAACATCA
>CAXBPM010000341.1:0-4246 GCA_963977345.1 uncultured Roseivirga sp. | reverse complement strand
CTGGATATACCATGTCCATCACTTCCATGTCTAAACTTTCACCAAAGCAATCGCTCCGCAAAGGAGGTAGTTCTTCATAAGTTGGGTTACGCTTTTTATAATACAGCGCTTGTTTTGGAGGAAGCACAAACCAATTGGTGCTGATCATATCTACCACTGGTTCGCAATCTGAATTTACACGGTAATTCTTAGTTTCATCAAGGTGTACCCTTTGGTGAAAAGGGCTGGCCATGGTATTCAGCCCTGCCTTTGGAATTAAAACGGTATCCACTTGAATGGAATAGGGCGAAGCCAAATAACCACTTTGGCGGTCTACTGGTGCATACACCATTTCGGCCATAGGCGGATTAAACCAAGTAGTTTCTGGAAGCACATCAAAAATATCGAAGAGGATTGGCGCAGCTGCTTGAATGCCCGTGAGGCCAGGACGACCTTCGCCATCAGCATTCCCCACCCAAACGCCTACTACATATTCAGGAGTTACACCTATTGCCCAGCCATCACGGTAACCAAAGCTCGTTCCCGTTTTCCATGCTATTTTCTTGGCACTAGAATATAGTTTCCATTGCGCATCATCGCCCGGGCGATAGACTTCTAGCATGGCTTTAAAAGTAAACCAAATAGAAGAAGCACTCAACTGTTTATTGTTCTTCAGTTCAATGTTTTCAGTTGGCTGTTTCTTTGAAACACCTATATCATTCGATAATGAGCGTTGAGCTTTGGCTCTTGAACCATCATAATTCGCGAAGTCAAAATCAATCTTCTCATAGCGTTTTTCTGGAGCCCGCCCATTAAACTGTGTGAGTGTACGGGCCATTCCTGCATAAATATTCGTCAAGTCCCAAAGTGTGCCTTCTGAACCGCCTAGAATCATTGACAAACCATAATAGCTAGCGGGCTGGGTAAGCGTAGTCATGCCTAAATCTTTCAGTTTCTCATGGAAACGTGGATAGCCATAGTTTTGGAGCATGTGGACCGCAGGAATATTGAGCGACCTCGACAAGGCCAAATCGGCATGGACTGCACCATCGTATTCGCGAGTAAAATTCTTTGGGGCGAAGTTCTTGAAATACACAGGCACATCGGGCAAAAGTGACTTTGGTAGCATTAATCCTTCATCCAATAAAGAAGCATAGAGTATGGGTTTGAGCAAACTCCCTGTACTCCTTGGTGCTTGAATCACATCTACCTGTTGGCCGTTTGATGTTGTACCTTCCTCATACACATTTCCTATATAGGCCTTCACCGTATTACTGCGAACGTCCAACACAATGGCCGAAGCGTTTTCAATTCCATCAAGCCTCAAAAGCGCATTATGGTTTTTCACGACTCGATCTACTCTCCTCTGTAAATATGCATCTAGTGTAGTTTGCAATCTTTGGCCTTCCTTTCCATCTTTTATGCCTTTGTCCAACAAATGCAAAGCCTCAAGTGGAACATCATTGGGTTTAGATGGAATTGGTTCGTCTTTAGCAAGTTCAAGGCTTATTGCGTCAAACAAACCTTCAGCATACATTTTATCCAAAAGACGATCACGTTTGGCTTTTAAGGGAGCCGTATTTCTACCAGGATAAAGCAGTGAAGGCTGATTGGGGAGTACCGCCAATAAGGCGGCTTCGGCCCAGCTTAAATCATTGGCCCTTCTGCCAAAGTAGCGCCATGAAGCCGCTTCAATTCCCACCGTATTCCCTCCAAAAGGGGCATGGGAAGCGTACAGCTTTAAAATGCTTTTTTTGGAATATCGAAGTTCAAGTCGAGTGGCCAGAACCATCTCCACCAACTTTTCATATACGTTGCGTGACTTCCCTTTTCGGTACATCCGTATCACCTGCATGGATAGGGTACTGCCTCCACTCACCACTGATCCATCCTTTAAATTCTGAACCATGGCCCTGCCCATTGCCAAAGGATTTACTCCGGGGTGACTATAGAAATATTGATCTTCGAAAGTAAGTAAGGCCTTCTCGTATTTATCCGAAATAGAGTCCGCTTCTGGGAAACGCCATTGGCCGTCTCTGGCAATTCGAGCAGAAAGCATTTCTCCATTTTCGGCATTCAGTACCGTAGCATAAGGGTCTTTAAATAGATTCTCGGGCAAGCAGACATAATACGCAGCCGATAATAATGCCAAAAGCACCACGATTGGGTAACGATATTTCTTGATCTGTTTTTTCATTCGGTGAGTTAAGACCTGACAGGTTTTTGAAACCTGTCAGGTCTGCTTTTCTTTCTAATTTACACGCTTAACCTCCACCCACTGACCAGGGACTCGTGCACTGATGGTATTGTCGTACATCGCCTGAACTCCAACGGCCGGTAGATAGAAACGCCCCGCATAAGTGGCATTCAAGGCTACTTTAAAGAGTTTTCTCTCATTTGGTTTTAAATCGAAATAAGAATAAACTCTATCGTCTCGAATGTCTTGGTAAGTATAGTTCTGCGAAGTGGCAGCACCCGGAATTTCATTCAATCGATCATTCAAGATTTCCCAACCAGAAGGAAAAACCTGACTCAAAGCAAGGTTCTCATAAATCCCTCTTGTTCCAGTATTGAATATTGAAACTTCAGCAAAGAAATCAGTGCCTTGGCTCAAACTGCTTGGCTCTACACTTTGCCCGTTCCGATCCACATAAGTTACCTTAATCGTCAAACCATTCGAAGCAGCAGTTTCATTTCCAGCCAAAGGTTGACCCGTTTTAATGACTCTGGCAAAGAGCACTCCTTCGCCCTTATTCTCCACCTTAATGGCACCAGCTTTTGCTCCATCCACAGGCACATCAATCAACTTCACTGGCTTGGCTGTTTCTATACTTTGGCTCGAACCTGAATTCAAAACATAAGAAGCTTCTAAGCCCTTTGAGGTTTTATCCACTCCTGAAAACTTGATGACTGAAAGCAGCGAGTAAGCCGTTGTTTGTGTGCTCATCCAACGGTCATCACTTAAATCATCAGCTACAGTCCTTAACAATGTCATTCCCTCGTTTTGCATTTTAAGCAAGCCCAATGTCTCTAATATCATGGCATTGTCTCGGGTTTGAGAACCATAATAGTAGTAATTCGATTTTGCTTTAGACACCTTCGGCTCTGAAGCAATTAACTCCTTCGCCACATTTACCTTTCCTGCCACAGCATAAGCTGCTGCCAACCTCCATTTCGCTTCCAGCGAAAGGCTATTATCTTCTCTCAATCGGTTCATAGCACCTAACTCAGGGCTTTGCGCCAAAGCCAAAGTATAGAGTCTGTAAGCCTGCATCAAATCATCGTTGTAGCGGTCATAACGCATCCAGTTCTTGGCTTTTTTACTTTGGAATTTCGTCCAGTTTCTAAGTAAGTTGGAAGGAATATTATAGCCTTTATCTTTGGCCTCCATCAAGAAATGACCAGCGTAATTTGTACCCCAATCGTTATCATCGCTTTGGCCTGGCCAATAAGAAAATCCTCCCTCGGCTGTCTGAAACTTCGACATTCCATCAATGGCTGCTTTGATATTTCTTTCAATCTCAGATTTTCTATCAGCCGTCAATTCCATAATATCTCCTAAAAAGAGTTGAGGAAAAACTGCGGAAGTGGTTTGTTCGATACAGCCATGCGGATAGCCAATCAAGTAATTCAGGCGTTTCCCAAGGTTGATCGGAGGAATTACTGAAAGCTCAAGCTGTACGTTATTCGTACCTGCCATTCCCATTTGATCGAAAGTTTGACTCCAACTTTCACCCGCTTGAAGTGCCTTGGCAATTACATCGGTAGCAGGCGGATTCGGACTTCGCACATCTATTTCTACCTTATAAGTTGCGGTTTCATTACCTGAAGTAGCTACAATTTCAACAGTACCTATGCCTAGCGTTTCACTTACTTCTAATTCGAAATCGATGATCTGATCACCAATTTCATTAAAAGTCAAAGACTGTTGTGTGGCACCAACGGTTTTCAATAAAGCGTTTCCCTTTACGGAAACTTTCACCTCTTTCACCGATGGCTCCATGGCAAAAACACTGACTGGCAATTTCACTTTTTCCCCTGGACCAATTACCCGTGGTAGGGTACCCAACACCATCAATGGTTTGCGTACAGGTGTTGCTTTTTCTGCCTTTCCATAAGCACCATCTTTACCTGCCACTACCATGGTACGCACAGAACCCACATAATTTGGCATTTTAAAAGTATGCGAGGCGGTCTTCCCTGCTTCCAACTTGAAAGGCCCCAAGTGTTTGACCACTGGCTTAAATCGATTAGCCTTGGCACTTTC
>CAXBPM010000340.1:0-4263 GCA_963977345.1 uncultured Roseivirga sp. | reverse complement strand
GCTATAATACATCAATTAGGTTTATTATGTAAGTGTTACGAGGAGTTTTTGTCTTTTCTCCTTGATGCAATCGAGGAGGAGTGGATACTTATGGTAATGGTTTTTTTAGCCTTTGAAAGACTGGTTCGTGAGGAACATCAACAAGGGCGGAATGCTACATGGTATATTTCACAGCTCTATTTATAAGGAAGAATAAAACAATAATAGAAATGATTATTAAAATAGATATTATGGTTAGTGCTTTGTTTTTTCTTATGAGTCCTATAATTAACATTACCAGACTTAATATTGAAACAATTAACAATATGATAGACATGATTTATTATTAATATAATTTGTTATAATAATAAATTTACACCAAATCACAATCACTTTTGAGTGAGAATTATTCTTTTTTGCTTTTGAAGGCTTTAGAAACTCCTTTAAAAATGAGTAAACATACAATACCTACTACTAAACCAACTATAAACTCACCTACCACCGAAGGCAAGGCATGTACTAGCTCATGTACAAAACCAATGTTGTGGACATAAATTCCACCTGCCACCAAAATCATGGCGATGGTTCCCACAATCGCTAAAATTCTTATTAAGACGGGTAATGTCTTCACTAAGGCCGTACCTATACTTTTTGAAGCACCAGCTTTATTGTCGCTTGCTGCAATAAGTTTATAACCTAAGTCATCCATTCTCACTAACAAGGCTACTAGTCCGTAAACGCCAATAGTCGCCAATATAGCTATCACAGTGACCACTATAATTTGGACCTTAATAGGCTCCTCAATCACTGAACCCAGTGCTATAATTACTATTTCTACTGATAAGATGAAATCTACAATAATGGCAGATTTGATCTTTTTTCCTTCACGTTCAAGTACTTCGGCCTTTGATAGTTTTGTGAGATCAACAGCTTGTTTGGTATGGCCTCTATGAAAAAGGTAATGATATATTTTTTCAGCACCCTCGAAAGCTAAATACATGCCACCCACCAAAAGAATAGGGACAATGGCTGCGGGGAGATAAGCACTCAATAGAAAGGCAACAGGCAGTATAATGAGCTTATTCAGGAAAGACCCCTTGGTTATTTTCCATAAAACGGGTAATTCTCTGGACGAAACAAAGCCAGACGCTTTTTCAGCATTTACGGCCAAATCATCGGCAAGAAGACCTGCTGTCTTCTTGGAGGCGACTTTAGTCATAACCGCTACATCATCCATGAGTATTGCAATGTCATCTAATAGAGCAAAAAATCCTGAGGCCATAATGTATATTATATGTTTTGAGTAAAGAGTATTGAGGTTTTGGTAATACGGTATTTCATATGATTAGACTTTGTCTAACCGGACCTTAATAAGGTGGTATAAAACTAGTGAAACTGCACAACGGCTACAACCTTCAATTTCGTTATTTAGGGCTAGGAGATTAGTGTTGTTTTAATTTGACTCATTGGTGAAAATGGACATCGATTGTGTGTAAGATAGCTTTACCTAATGCTTTTCACTTTCTCCCTCAATCCTCCGTTTTCGATTTTATCGAATAATACACTGGCCAAACCATCATTACTCTCATTCTCATCGCTCAAATAAATAAGCCCTAGATACCATTTGGCTTGGTCTTGGAAGAGATGAGAAGAATCTTCTACCATTTGTTTAAGTATGGTTTCAGCATTGTCAAAGTCCTTCTGTGCCATAAAACTTATGCCCAATAGGAATCTTGCTGAGTAGTTAAGAGCGTCTTTTTCTACTGTTTGTTGGAACAGCGAAATTGCCAGCGGGTAATTACCTTGAGCATATTTTATTAAGCCCAATATATAGTCATTATCCATCGTGGTTAAATCGCTTCCACGAAAATTGGATGGGGCTTCATATGGTTCGAAGTTCGAGGCAAAGATTTCGTCAGGGCTTTTGCGTTTACTACTAATCCAAAATAACAGGCATACAGAAGATAGAAGTAAAACGAGACCAGAGTAGATTTTTAATTTTCGACTTAAAGGCTTCATCTCAATGGGTTGCTCGTGATGGAATCATGTAAGGTAGCTTATCCTGTGTATTACAATTCAATTTATTCGTAAACTTTATTGTACCTAAATGCCTACCGAAGCTACAGTTTGAATTTTGTCATACACCGTTTCATTCTTCGTAAATATCAAATTTGGCAGAGAAGGATTTCATTAATTCTTGATTTGAAAAGTCATCTTCGGTCATGGTTGAGAGTTGCTCTAAAAAGATGTCAAACTCACCATTTTTGAATATTGTAAGCATTTTCCCTCCATCCACAGATTTAGCTTCATGCCATACATTTGGAGGAACCGTTATTGTATCTCCTTCTCTAAGAATGATTGTTTCGTCATCAAAAATGAGTTCAAGCTCTCCAACTAACATGTAGAAAACCTCTGTCATTATTTTATGATGATGTCGTTTTAAATGGAAGCCTGGTTTTATGGTGTCTTCGATTAAGCATAATTCTCCGTTTGTCTGTCGTGACGATAACTTAATAAAGCAGTGATCCTGCGAGTAATTGTAATTTTCGCCTTCCCCTTTTCTAATAATTTCTTTGGATGTCATCATTTATTCAGATTGTGTATAACCCCATGAATACGTCACAAAGTGACTTATGGCCATGAATATATTCATTTTTTAATTTCTCCCTCAAGATATCTATTTTATCTAAAAAGGAGTCGTAGATGGCTTGTTGAGTAAAAAACTGACCAGAGGGCGGAATTTGGTTCTGTAATCTTTGTTACTCAAAGCCTTTTTTTATGAATACTAATTTCCTGAAAACACAAATAAAATGGTAGCCACTAGAACAAGAAAGGAATAGAGATGAAGTGATTTTGGGTTGAATTTAGCCTTTGCTAAGTAAATCAAAGAAAGTATCGGTAAGGCAATTATCAATGCTATCATCGGAAGCCATATGATTTCAAAAAGAGCACCAACTACAGCGAAATAGTAAATGTCAACTAGCTGTCCGAGAGACCAGAAAACGGCAGTCAGTATACTCAAAATAAAAACTACTTTAGGTGCTTTTGATTTCTTGGTTGCGGTCATTTCGTTCTAATTCTTTAAATAAGGCTTTCCTCCAACCTTATGTGTCAATCACAAAAGCGGCATATAGGCGTCAATGTATCCATTTTTTAATTACTCATTCAAAATATGCCCCTTATCTCAAGAAGAGTCTTTGGGTAACCAGTTAGAGAAGATGGTCAATAAAGTATTGAAGGTATGAATCTAGTGACTATTCTAGGTATAATAAATCTAGAATGGCTAATCCATTTTGATAAATGCATTCATTTAAATCTTCTATCTTTAATGACTTCATCCTGATTTAGATTGCACTTTAACTGTATTTATTTGATGAGGACCAACCTAACGATTATCTAACCATGTCAATTTCTCCTTTAAATCTTCAAACACCAGGCGTTTATATCGATGAGGTAAACGCATTTCCAAATTCAGTCGTAGAGGTTGCTACCGCGATCCCAGCTTTCATAGGTTATACACCACAAGCGTCTTACGAAGGGAAATCGTACTTGAATATCCCGGTTAAGGTCACCTCTTTTCAGGAATTCCAGGCATTTTTCATGTACCCAAATCCACCTGCTCCAGCTCCTCCAGCTGTTCAGTATCATCCACAATATTATGTACAAGCACAATCGAAGGCGCCTGCAAAAGGGGCTTATTGTGATTTGAATGGGCAGATTTATACAGTAAATCCAGATCCCGGCACCATATATTACCTTTATAATAGTGTGAGGTTGTTTTATGAGAATGGAGGAGGTACAGCCTACATTGTTTCTGTGGGTTCCTATGGCCCCCCAACAAAATTACCCATTACTCAGGGTGCTCTAATTGTCAACCCAAACGTTAAGCTTTCTGATCTCACTGCAGGCTTGGCTCAGTTGAAGAAAACGACCGAGGTGACAATGTACGTTGTTCCAGAAGCTACGCTGCTATCAAATGATGACAATAGCACGCTGATGGAAGTCATGTTGCTTCAAAATGGTGACATGGGTACTGCAATTTCTATTTTTGACATTATCGGTGGTGATGCTCCTGATCCTATTTTGTATACACAAGACATTCAGAATTTCCGAAATAGCACTGGGAACAATTCATTAAAATATGGTGCTGCATACTATCCATTTTTAGAAACTACGATTACTCAAAGTGACGAAATAAGCTACCTCAATCTTAACGGTGGCGATACAAGTGTATTGGCATCTATTGTAAATCCTCCTTCGGCACCAAACCCCGCTGCTGAGCAG
>CAXBPM010000339.1:0-4286 GCA_963977345.1 uncultured Roseivirga sp. | reverse complement strand
AAGTACTTATACCTCATTCAACTTCTTTTACTTGATAAAATACGAGCAGTTTTAGTTTGGTTCGGAGCATTTTTGAGCAGCCCCATCGCACTCCAAAACGAATGACCATGGTGGCATCCTTTTCAAAAGTATAAACAGCGGTGGTAGCTTTATACCCATCAATCTCTGTTTCTAGGCTGTTTTTATCACTCGAGCCAAAGATGTATCGTGTTTCAGGATCTCTTACATCGAAATAAGTAATGCATTCTGTTTTGGCCAGTAAATACATTCTTACCGTAGTGCCGGCTTCAATGTTCAATCTATAATCACCTGAATTTTGAGTGCCTGCTACTTCGAAGTTAAGCGTACCGAAATGCTTCCACTTAAAGTTCTCATCCGCCAATTGGCTGTCCTTGATTCTATCGTGTATTTCTTCTAGGCTTCGCTGCCCATTTGCATGGGCACGAATTCCAATCAGGCAGATTAAAATTAGAAGAATACGCATATTTCTAGATGTCAGGCACTTCTTTTCCCTCTAATTATAGAGAGGAGAGTTGATGACTTAATGTTTAGGTTTATTAAAGTTGGGGTGAATCTAATCTATTTATATTGATTATCAGAGTCCGTACTTGGTCATTTTTCGATATAGTGTGCTACGACCGAAACCTAATTCCTTTGCGGCTTGTGTTAAATTCCCTCCTGCTTTACGTACTGCATTTTGGATCGCCATTTTTTCCATGACCTCAATATTTAAAGATTCAGGTTGGTTATTGCTTTCAGTGCTATCGTCTTTCAAAAGGAAATCCTCAGGGGCCAAAAGGGGAGAATTGGCCATAATCACGGCCCTTTCAATCGAGTGTTGGAGTTCACGCACATTACCCGGCCAGGTATAACCGAGCAGTTTATTTAAGGTGGTTTCATTTAACCTCATTTTTTCCTTTTGATACTTTTTGGAGTAAACAGCTAAGAAATGCTTGGCAAGAGGAGCAATGTCTTCTTTTCTTTCTCTTAAAGGTGGAAGTTTTATTTCTACAGTGTTCATTCTGTAAAGTAAATCCTGTCTGAACTCATTGTGCTTCACCATTTCGTAAAGCGGCATATTGGTAGCGCAAACCAAACGAATGTTTAAGGGAAGCACTTTATTAGAACCCACGCGGCTTATTTGTTTGAACTGAAGTGCTGTCAAGAGTTTCGCTTGTAGAGGCAAGGTTAGGTTTCCAATCTCGTCTAAAAAGAGCGTTCCGTTAGAAGCCAACTCAAACCGTCCTGGCCGATCTTCTCGGGCATCGGTAAAGGCGCCTTTCACATGGCCAAACAACTCAGATTCAAATAGTGAGGAAGAGATGGCTCCCAAATCTACCTTGATGAAGTTTTCATTGGCGCGTTTCGATTGGTTGTGAATCTCTCTAGCGATTAATTCTTTACCAGTTCCATTTTCGCCCAATACAAGTACGTTGGCATCTGTTTGAGCTACTTTTTCTATGGTATGAAAAATAGGTTTCATCACCGGGCTCACAGAAATAATGTCGCTGAACTCTTTCTGTTGGTCCTTCATCAGAATTTTCTGACCAGACTTTAATTCTTGAACTTCCTTTCGGCTTTTACTTAATTCGTAAATGGCCAATACGGTGGCCAGTAACTTTTCTTTTTGCCAAGGTTTCACTAAAAAATCAACCGCTCCTTCTTTCATGGCTTCTACGGCAATGTCAATATCGCCATAGGCAGTGTTCATCAGTACATGCGCTTTCGGGTCTTTCTCCAAAACCCTTTTCAAAAGTTTAATGCCTTCTTTTCCACCCGTTAAACCATAAGAGAAATTCATGTCCAAAACGATCACATCATACTCGTGCTGGTTGAGTAGGAAGTCTAATTTGGCAGGATCTTTTTCCGTAATTACAGTCTGAAAGTATTGCTTCAAGATCATGTTGGCAGTGTAGAGCACCCCTTGATCATCGTCTAGTACTAGAATTTTGGCGTCAATTTTTGACATTGGTCTTAATGGTTCTGTGATGGAGTATAAAGGTACATAATGTATCATTATGGTACGTTCATTTGTTTCACATTGACACAAATTAATTGATAAACGGAAGTGAGTATCTTGTAAATTGCTGTTGTATAGCGGTTTGTGGTTATGGCATGGTTATAGGTAATTACTGTAAGAGTCCTTTAAGGCTTTGAAATCACAGATAGAACATGAATAATTAAGAGATGATGATCAGGAACCACCTCAAAATGTCCTTCAGAAACCTTTCCAAACGAAGGCTATATAGTGCCATAAACTTCACGAGCCTTTCCATTGCTGTGATGATTGGCTTATTGGTTTTTGTGTTTGTGAAAGATGAATTGAGTCATGATGGATTCCACGTCAAGGGAGATAATCTGTTTCTTCTCTATAAAACGGATTTCAAAACGGACGATCCAAAATTGGAGCTCGGTTGGTTTGACGCCACACCAGACAAAGGAGTTGAGAAGAGCATTTCTCATAATCTTCCTTTTTTGGAATTGGTTAAGGAGAGTGTACCTGAAGTAGAGAAATTAATTAGGGTTGAAGGGAATTATATAAGCATTAAAAAGAATGAAAGGCAATTGTCAGAGTATGTCAACTATGTAGATTCAGACTTCTTTGAGTATTTTAGTTTTACTTTTTTGTATGGCGAACCAAGCACCGCACTCAAGGAAATTAAAAGCGCGGTAATTACGGACGAAATGGCCGTGAAGCTTTTTGGAAGAGTGAACGCAGTAGGCGAAACATTTTCGAGCGGCAGAGAACAAGGTGATATTTACCAGATATCTGGAGTAATAGAAAAGCCAGTAAACTCTTCTTTGGAACTCAATATAGTACTCAATCTTGCTAATTCTAACTATTACAAGGAGCATCCTGACGACTGGCATTACAATGCTATTTCAGGCTTTCTCCTTCTTAATAATCCAGAAAATGCTGGGTTGGTAAGCAAAAAGATAAGTGATATTTATACAGAACGATTCGCTGATGATATTTCCGGTCAACGCGAAATGCTGAAGCTTTCTGAGTCTAATCCCGTTGTGCAATATGACTTAAAGAACATCCAAGGTTTATACCTCGACCCGAGCATAAATTATTCAAAGAGTTCATCACCACTTTATTCCATTGTACTTATTGGTATCGGGCTACTCATCTTGCTGATTGCCTGTATCAATTACCTTTCTATCAATGTAGCCTCTTCGGGCAGCAGGCAAATGGAAGTTTCCGTGAGAAAAGTAATGGGAGCAAACGGAAGTCATTTACGAACACAATTCTATATAGAAGCGCTCATTATTTCTGCATTTGCTGTGTTGGGTGGTTTTACGTTAATGCAACTCGTTCTACCAAGGTTCAATGAATTGGCAGGAAAATCAATCGAACTAAGCTTATTCGAGAATATTCAAATCCTAAGCTTTAGTCTTCTGTTTGCATTAGTATTGGCTTTTTTAGCAGGGATTTACCCAGCTCAAATTTTATCTCGATTTAAAGTAGTGAATGGGCTAAAGGGAAATACTACCTACAAAATCAAGCCTCTTTTAATAAGGTCTATGGTGGTGTTTCAATTTGTGCTTTGCCTGTTCTTTATTTCAATGGGCTTGGTGATGACGCGCCAGTTCAATTATATCAATGACAAAGACTTGGGCTTTGATAAAGAACAGATTGTTTACGTTCGTGGGCTTTGGGGGAAGACTCATTTAATGAAGCAAGAACTGTCTTCCAATACAGTTATAGAATCAGTTACTGGTGTCAACGGAATCTTCTCTCCATCTACAAGTAGATCATCCATAGTGTCCAACAATGTTCAACATTGGGTGCAAAGTGCCCGAGTTGATTTCGATTTCTTTAAAACCTTTAGCATTCCTTTTTTAGAGGGAGAAGATTTTAATGAAGAAATGGGAGAGAAGGCGTTGGAAAATAGAGAGATCGTAAACCAAACACTCTTTGACCTTTATAAATCTGACACAGCAATATATAACCTTGTGCAAAATCATATCCAAGGGGTGGTCAGCGATTTTCATTTTGAATCACTTCAGAAATCCATAGGGGCCTTTAGTTTTAGGGTTGCCGATACGAATAGCCTAACGGATTTATATGTGAAGATTGGGGCTGGAAAAACGGAAGCGGGGATCGCTGCTATTAAAGCTGCCGCAGAAAAAATTGTTCCTGAAAAGGAAATTGAAGTGAGCTTCCTTAATGACTACCTCAATAGCCGCTATAAGGACAGTCAAAAATGGAAAGAGATTATTAATGTAGCATCTGTGTTGGGGGTAATCATTGCCTGTATTGGGCTCTTTGGGCTAACGGG
>CAXBPM010000338.1:0-4287 GCA_963977345.1 uncultured Roseivirga sp. | reverse complement strand
TGTAGAAATGATCTGCGAACACTCCTCCTTGGAGAAGGAGGTTGGGAGGATTGACTATTAGTATATGTAAAATTGTAATTCTAATCCCCCTACCCCCCTTTTCAAAAAAGGGGGAACTGCTCCAGTGCCAGCCTTTACTACTGCACTTTTAGTCACAAATGAAATATACGTTTTCGTATATATACAAATCTGTATACCTGGTCGTATAAATTAAGCTTCCTCAAAACCCCAATCTTTTGTATGTTTAAAATGTGGCTTTGAGAATTTGAACAAGAACCTAGAATACAAAAACTAATTATATGCGTCATTAAGCTATCCATCTGACCTGCGGTACCGATGGGCTTACCGTCAGTACCGCAGGTCGGACGGAAAAAGGGGGTAAGTAAAACTGCTCACCAGCTTTAAGCGCTATGAAATTAAGCTTCCCCAGAACCCCAATCTTTTGTATGTTTAAAATGTAAACAGTTACATTTTTTAAAACCAACCCTATGGCTACCCCTGAAGAAATGGTGCAAACCATGATCAATAACCTTCCCGAAAAAACAGGGAAATCTATCACCGAATGGAAGGCTTTGCTGGCCACTTCTGGGCTACAGAAACATGGCGAAATCATAAAACTGCTCAAAGGGGAACATGGGGTAACTCACGGTTTTGCCAACCTGATTGCACAGCTCTACCTTAAGCCTGACTTGCTCGAAAACAAAGTGGCCGAGAATCCAGATGAGGATTTGCTGGCAGGAAAAGAGGCCATTTCCGAAGTGTATAAAAAAGCCAAAGCACTTTTTGAAAATCTAAATGGCGAAGTAGAATTTGCTTACAAGAAAACCTACATCAGTCTTCGGACACCAAAAAAGCAGTTTGCTTTATTGCAGCCCAGCACCAAAACCAGGGTAGACATTGGCCTCAATTTAAAAGGCGTTGAACCAACAGGAGTCGTGGCAGCGGCAGGCAGCTGGAACAGCATGGTCACCCACAGAATCAAACTTTCCTCGGTGCAAGAAGTGGATGCCTCTTTGGCCACTTGGGTACAAAAGGCCTACGATGCCAACAGCTAATGAATAAGTTTCAGCCTGTCGACTTTCAGGATTTAGATGATCTTTTTGCCTTTCTTCCTGAGCATGAACTCAAGATCGTTGAGGCTTTAAGAGGCTTGGTCTATGAATGTATTCCTCAAGTAAAAGAGAAGCTTTCTTACAATGTCCCATTTTTTAAGGTCCGCAAAACCATTTGCTTTATCTGGCCCGGGGCTGTGCCTTGGGGTGGCACTTTCGAAGGCGTTCAATTCGGTTTTACTTATGGTCATTTGCTCACCGATGAAAATGCTTATTTGGCTGCTGGAAAAAGAAAATATGTCCGCACCAAAACTTTCAAATCTTTGAAAGAAATTGACTTCGACCAATTGAGAATCTTGCTTTTTGAGGCCGCAGAAATTGACGCCCTGAAAAGGTAATTGCGAACAATTTTTTAAGGAAGGTGAGACAGAATCAATTGGCATTGATTAAACTTATAGTCAGAACCCAAAAACAGCAAACCATGTCGAACCAAGGTTTAATTATTGAAGAACGCAGCCGAGATATTGGCGATTTCATAGTAGGCAGACTGATTCCTTTTAGGAAAAAGCGCATGGTAGGTCCCTTTATTTTTATTGATCACATGGGACCTGTCACGATTAAGCCCGGCCATTATATGGACGTTGGGCAGCATCCGCACATTGGCCTTTCTACCCTCACTTATTTATTAGAAGGCGAAATTACTCACCGCGACACCTTGGGCACAGCACAATTGGTAACTCCGGGTTCTGTGGGTTGGATGACGGCCGGAAAAGGAATTGTGCATACCGAACGCACGCCTCAAAACAGACGAGATGGCAGCGAGTTCACCGCCCACGGCTATCAAATTTGGGTCGCCCTTCCGAAGGAATTAGAGTTTATGGAACCGCAGTTTTCTTATACACCTAAGGAAGATTTGCCTACCTGGGAAGAAAAGGGTTTGCAATTTAAGCTAGTCGCTGGCCAAGGTTTTGGACATCAATCTCCAGTGCCCGTTCATTCCGAATTGTTTATGGTAGAAGTAAAATCTACCGCGGAAGCACTACTGAATATTGACGGTCAGCTTTCAGGGGAAATAGGAATTTGCATTGTGGAAGGGCATATTATGGCTTGCGATGAACGCGTAAACCAAGGCAATATGCTGGTGTCGAAGGAAGAAGATCTTTGTAAGATTACACTTGGAGAAAACACACATTTATTGATTTTTGGCGGGCAGCCTTTTCCGGAAGAAAGACATATCTACTGGAATTTTGTGGCCTCAGAAAAGGCCACACTTGAAGCCGCCAAAGAGCGCTGGAAAGCCAAAGCCTTTGACATGGTGCCCGGTGAAACTGGCTATATTCCGTTGCCAGGTTAAGAAATATTTAGCTTATCTCCTTATAAATATAAACCCTATGTTTGAAGCCAAAGTAAAAGGAAAATCTGACCAAGAGCTGGAAGAGATTGTCAACCACCCGAAAGATTATCAACCCGAATTTCTAAGCGCAGCAATTGAAGAAATTAAAAGTAGAGGGGTTAAAATTGATACTTCAAAAACGGAAAACATTATCGCTGAAGAACAGCAAACTAAGATTAATTCGGCTCAAAGATGGAAGATTCCTGAAAACCTTCACCCAAAGATACGACTGGCTTCAAACCTCTTATTTGCTTCTTTAGTTATTGGGGTAATCCGTCAATTCTTTGCTCAAACATCCTATTCTATAAGCGGGTTATCCGATGAGGCACTTCCGGGTCTGTTTAGTGGTCTTATTGTTATCGCTATGGCATACGCAATTAGGCTAGGTATCTCGTGGGCACGAATATTATTACTCGTTTTTATGGTACTTGGACTTCTACTAACGATTTCTTTTGCCTCTTTCTATATTGAATATGCTCCTGTTGCTGGTATTTTAGAACTCTTACAAACACTAGTTCAACTGTACGCATTGGTTCTTCTTTTCCAAAAACCAGCAAGCAACTGGTACAAAGAGAATGATGGTCTGTTTTCAAGTTAAGCTACCTCGTAATTCTCTATATTGAAATATGCTTACCTACGACTCCCTCATTTCTCGCCTTCAAGAAAAGCTCCAAGATGAAAAACACTTGAGCTGTCATAAAATCATTAGGCAGTTTATTCATCTTTTTGAGCAGTTAAAAACGCGTGAAATTCCTATTGAAGCACTAGGTGAGCCGATAAATCGGCTTGATAAATTTCTTGAAATAGAGCCCTTACATTTTGCCCAGCTAAGAACACTAAAGGGTAATATTCAGCAGGTATTGAGGAAGAAATTCAAAATATTGCCTCCACGCTTCTATAGAGGTCAGTGGATGATGTTAGGCATGTTATTGTTCGGAATGCCAATAGGTTTTGCTCTTGATAACATGGCATTCATAGCATTGGGTTTACCGCTAGGCTTGGCCATTGGTAATGCCAAAGACAAAAAGGTTCAGTCAGAAGGTAATACACTTACAGAGATTTAGCCCTTCAAAGCGGCTTTAATTCCATTGTAAATTGTTTCTATTTCAGCAATCCGAATACTGAGTTCATCAAAGGTTTCCTTGTCTGCCTTAATTTGTAAAGCCTCCAAAGCTTTAACTAAATCGGTAGCGCTCAGGTGACGCGCAGGCGGAAGCATTTTATGGGCTTCGTTTTTAAGGCTCTCTCTAATTTTAAGCTGAATCGCCTTTTTCAAATTCTCTATGCTTCTGGCCGAGCTCGACTTAAAAATATCGACCATTTCTTTTACAAAGTCATCATCTCCCATTTCGCGCAAACCAGAAAGGTCGAACTTTGGCACTTCGATTACAATTTCAGCAACCGGTGATTTCTTCATTTTCGTTTTCATGGTTTCCACACGAATCATTTCTAACAATGCATTTTCGTTAAATGGCTTTCTCAATATTCGGTCAAATCCTGAGGCCAAGCTCTCCTTCATTTCTTGTTCAGAAACCGTAGCGGTTAGCGCTATCATTGGTAGTCTGCTATTTTTCCCTTTTTCTTCTCGAATTTTCTTCACCACCTCTAAGCCACTAAGGCCCGGCATTTTTACATCTAAAATGGCAATGTCAAACACTTGAGATTGAAGGGCAGCAAGTGCTTCCTTTCCGTCTTTCGTCTGTACCAACTTTATGTCGTGGCCCTTAAAAATAGTTTCTAAAAGCTTTAGGTTGAAGGGTTCATCATCGGCCACTAAAACCGAAATCCCCGATAGGTGAATTAGATTTTCATCTTTCTCTTTGGCTTCTGCTTTCAAGCTTT
>CAXBPM010000337.1:0-4293 GCA_963977345.1 uncultured Roseivirga sp. | reverse complement strand
TTTCATCTATGAATCAAGCCATAGATGCCGAGCAACCTTTCTTCCTTTATATGGCCCATTATGCGGTGCACACCCCAATTCAAGGAGACGACCGTTTCGTTCAGAAATACCTCGACATGGGCATTAACCCCATTGAGGCAAAATATGCTTCCTTGATTGAAGGCATGGACAAAAGTCTGGGTGACATTATGGATTTCCTAAAACAGAAGGCCATCGATGACAATACCATTGTTCTATTTATGTCCGACAATGGCGGATTAAGTGCCGTGTCTAGAGGCGGTGAAAAACATACCCACAACCTACCGCTGAGCAGTGGAAAAGGTTCTGCCCGAGAAGGAGGTATTAGAGAACCGATGATTGTGAAGTGGCCCGAAAAAGTACGTCCCAATTCTGTTACCGATGCACATATCATCATTGAAGATTTTTTCCCAACCGTTTTAGAAGTCGCGGGGATTGAAAAATATGAAACGGTTCAAGAAGTAGACGGCCTCAGTTTTGTTCCAGTACTGAAAGGAAAGGAATCCGAAAATACCCGCCCGCTGTTTTGGCATTACCCTAACCGATGGGGCCCAATAGGTCCAGGCATTGGCTCAACAAGTTCGGTAAGGCTGGGGGATTGGAAGTTAATCTACTATCATGCAGACAGGCATTTCGAACTCTTCAACCTAATTGAAGACATTGGTGAAAGCCAAAATCTTGTAGAAAACGAGCCTGCTAAACTTAAAGAGTTGGCCAAAGTACTCTCTGAGTATTTAAAGAAAGTAGATGCTCAAATGCCTATTGATAAGGCCACGGGCAAAACAGTGGAGCTTCCGTCAGAAGCACTATCCAATTAGACAAAGTTCCGAAATGAGTTTTGAGTAAATAGCCCTAAATTATAAATCAATTCAACCTTAATCAGCCATGAAACACCTCCTCGCCTTATTGTTTATTTCCGCCATTTGTTTTAGCTGCGGAAAGTCAGAGCAAGTGCCTTCCAAACCCAATATCATTTACATTTTAGCCGATGACCTTGGCTATGGTGAACTGGGTATTTATGGCCAAACAAAAATCCAGACCCCAAATATCGATGCGCTGGCCAAATCGGGAATGATGTTTACCCAGCATTATTCTGGCGCACCTGTTTGTGCTCCCGCGCGCTATATGCTGATGACGGGGAAACAACCGGGTAAAGCTTACATCCGTGGTAATGATGAATGGGCAGAGCGAGGTGAGGTTTGGAATTACGAAAAGGCAGTAAACGATCCCAATTTAGAAGGTCAACGACCTATCCCCACAAGCACTGTCACTTTGGGAAATGTATTGCAAAATGCTGGCTACAAAACAGGTATTGTTGGCAAATGGGGTTTGGGCGCTCCTTTGTCGGAGTCTGTTCCCAACAACATGGGATTCGATTTCTTTTACGGCTATAATTGTCAGCGTCAAGCCCATCAGCTGTATCCAAAACACCTTTGGAAAAACGAAGAAAAAGTATGGTTAGATAATGACTTGGTTGCGCCAAGTCAGAAGTTGGCTGCCGATTTAGACCCAATGGATTTGGCCAGTTACGACATGTTCAACAAGCAACCCGACTATGCGCCAGCCCTAATGCAAACCGAAGTGCTCAACTTTATTGAACAGCATAAAGATGAGCCGTTCTTTATGTATTACGCTACGCCAATCCCACATTTACCCATTCAGGTGCCGCAAGAATACACCGATCGTTATGTGAAATTATGGGGAGAAGAAGAACCTTATGTGGGCGACAAAGGCTACTTTCCGAACCGTTATCCGAAAGCAGCTTATGCTGGAATGATTACTTATTTAGATGATCAGGTAGGTGAAATTGTAGCCAAATTGAAGGAACTAGGCCTGTATGAAAATACGCTCATCGTGTTCACCAGCGATAACGGTCCCACCTACACTGGCGGAGTAGATGCGCCCTATTTTGAAAGCGCATCGCCTTTCGAAACTGAGTATGGCCGCACCAAAGGCTTTACTTATGAAGGAGGAATTCGTGTACCGATGATTGCCGCTTGGCCAGGTCAGATTGAGGCAGGCGCTAAAACCAATCATGTTTCCGTTTTTTGGGATGTGATGGCCACCGTGGGCGATCTTACCAATACTGAAATACCAAAAGACACCGATGGCGTTAGTTTTCTTCCCACCCTAACGGGCAAAGGAACCCAACAAGACCGTGAATATTTGTATTGGGAGTTTCCTGAATACCAAGGTCAGCAGGCCATACGAATGGGCGACTGGAAAGGTATCCGAAAAGATATCAAGAAGGGGAATATGGCCATAGAGCTCTATAACCTCAAAACCGACCCTGCTGAGCAAACCGACATTGCTGCGCTTCATCCCGACATCATCAAACACATGGAGGAAATTATGATCAAGGAGCACACCTCTGCCGAACTCGACCGTTTTAAAATGACCGCATTGGGCGATGTAATGACCGAGGGAAAATAATTACTAAACGCTCGCTCTTCGAAACATCTTTCAGTAAAAAGTAATTTATTCCTAGTTCTTCATAAACCTAAATCGTCTTCCTTGGTTAATTAAAAAGCAATATTTCATATCCCTGTTGAGAATTATGGAGTTATTTGTACAGGATAAAATTTACATTGAAGAGATTAATTAAGAATCGTTTTTTAAGAATACTGACCCGAGTTATCATCGGTGTGCTTATTTTTTTCGGTTTGCTGGTTCTTTTTATTCGAAGCCCATGGGGTCAGAATATAATTGTTAATAAGGCGGTAAGCTTTATCGCTGACAAAACCGGTACCGAAGTAAGCATCGATAGGCTGTACCTCACATTCTCGGGTAACCTTTATGTAGAAGGACTTTATTTGGAAGATGAGCAGCAAGACACGCTTGTGTATTCTAAGGGTTTAGAGGTATCTGTGGCGCTACTTCCTTTAATCAAAGGCGATCGTATCAATGTGAAATCTGTTGACTGGGATGGATTGAAAGCCAATATTCACCGACCTGCTTCAGGTGACAATTTTAACTACAATTTCTTAATCGAGGCCTTTGCTTCAACCGATACTACCGCAACAGCTAACACTCCTCCTTCGGCCAGCCCTGAGATTGAGATTGGAAAGATAAGGCTCAGCAACTTTAACATTACCTATAACGATGAGCTGCTGGGCATGAAAGCCACCGCGCTTCTAGGTGCGCTCGATTTGGAAGTAGACGCCTTGGACCTAGAGCAAATGATCTATGAAATTGCCGAACTCTCCATTGCCGATAGTCAGATTAAATACGAACTCAGCAAAGCAGCTGCGGTAGACACAGCCCAAACCAATAGCGGCCAATCCGAGCCTTCTGTCCTGCCCACCCTTTCCGTAGGTGCATTGGTACTCAAAAATGTAAGCCTAGATTATAATTCCATTCCGGACCGAACTACCGCAAAACTCGATATCGGAAACTTTAGGGTTGAACTGCCGACAGCCAATCTAAAGGAACAAAAGATTGTATTGGATGAACTGACTTTAAACGACTCCAAAGTTTTTGTGAAGCAGCTGTCTAGTGATGAGTTGCAAACCCCATCATATTCTACTGTATCATCCGAACCCATCGTTTTTGAATGGCCGAACTGGAATGTGGAAGTCAATGAAATATCGCTCAAGAAGAATCACATTACTTTTCAAACCACAGACAGCTTACCCAAAAATGGAGTTTTCAACCCCAATTGGCTAGAAGTAGAAAATTTCAATTTTGAAGCAGATGATATTGAATACCAACTGGGCAAGGCGAGTATGTCTATCAATGGCTTTTCTTTTGTTGAAAGAAGCGGGCTTGCACTTAAGAAACTGGCTTTTGATTTTAATGTAACTGATGAATCTCTGTCGATTCAATCCTTAGATTTTGCCACGCCAAAGAATATGTTTTCGGGTGACTTGAGTCTTCAATATGCCTCGTTGACGGACTTGATAAACTCCCCCGATGCGACTACAATTACTGCCGATTTAGACAAATTTGAAATCGACTTACTCGAAGCAGCAGCTTTTAGTCCTGAGCTAGTTGAGAATGAATACCTTCAATCCTTATCCAAAAGGAAAATTACAGGGCGACTGAATGTCAAGGGCAGCCTAACAGACTTACAAATCTCTGAGGCTTTAGTCAACTGGGGTAAGCAGACAAGCATCAATATTGCTGGCCGAGTAACCAACCCAACAAACCCCGATCAGCTAAGGTTAGACCTGCCCACATTGAGTGCGAAAACCACCAGAACCGATATTTCTCAAATCATTGATACCACAGGTTTAGGCTTGGGTTTACCAGAAAACATGGCCTTAACTGGGACTT
>CAXBPM010000336.1:0-4304 GCA_963977345.1 uncultured Roseivirga sp. | reverse complement strand
AAAATAGCTTCCGGAATCACCTTCCCCGTAAGGGAAGGAATGATCTTTTGGTTGTGCTGGTAGTAATCCAAACGCTTGTCTAGAAAATTGGTAAACTTACCTCCAATGATAGGCGAGCTGGCCGATAAAGCGGGTAACAAAGGCAAGATTAATCGAATAGCGCCATGCAGTTTTGAAAACTCTTCATCGTCATAGAACGGCAAGTTGATGTGCGTGCTCTGCAAGTTGCTCCAGCCATGACCTTTGCAGTTGAAAATCCTGTCGTAGGCAGCGTAAATTTCACCATTGTCATGCGTCCAACGGAAGGATTCATTTTCAGGATCCATCCAAGGATGTGCAGCTGTTGGCATTAATCGCGCATGGAAAGTGCTCAAGAGCTCATTCATTTGCTCAATGGCTTCTTGAAAGTCTACGCCTAATTGCACCAAGTCTTTGGTCGGGTAGGAACATTTAAGTTCAAGCACATGCAAAGCCAATTCGTTGGACCAAGTTACTGGTCCCATATTTATTTCTCCGGTATATTCTCCGGTCAAAGATTTGAACACCTCGTCTGCGATTGGCTTCACATTGAGGGTTTCTATATCCACAATCATGTATTCCAGCTCTATTCCAAATGCTTCGAATAGATGCAGGCGGTTCGTATTGCTCATTTTTCTTATTTCATTTTTATGCGCTCCAACATAATTTCCATTATGCGTTCGTAGAGCTTGTTCTTAATAACCTTGTCTTCCACACCCGAATCAATGTTCGGGTTGTCGTTTACTTCTATCACATAGAATTTGCCATTCACTTCTTTGATGTCCACTCCGTAAAGTCCGTTACCAATCAGTTTTGTAGCTTTTAATGCAGTTTGTAATAAGCCCACCGGAGCTTGCTCTACCGCCAAGGTGTCGGCATTTCCTAGTACCTGCTTGTCGCCTTCTTTCCAGTTTACAATTTGCCAATGGTCGCGCGCCATGTAATAGCGGCAGACATAAAGCGGTTCGTTGTTGATAATTCCTACTCGCCAATCGAAAGGTGTTGGCATAAACTCTTGCGCAATCAGCAATTCTGATCCTTTGAAAAAGCCCTTTAGAAGTGTTTTCAACTCTTCTTTATTTTTCACCTTTTTTACACCGCGCGAAAAGGCACCATCCGGTTCTTTCAGAATGAAAGGGAACTGCAATTTTTCAGTCTCTGGTGTTGAATTATCTCTTGAAATGATGGTCGATTTTGGCACAGGGATTTTGTTGCTGGTCATCAGCTCGTTCAAATACACTTTGTTGGTGCATCTCAAAATCGACATTGGATCATCAAAAACTACCAATCCTTCGGCTTCTGCTTTTTTCGCAAAGCGGAAAGTGTGGTTGTTTACGTTCGTGGTTTCCCTTATAAAAAGCGCATCGAACTGCGTAAGTCTGGCGTAATCGTTTTTGGTAATTATCTCCGTATTGAAACCTGTTTTTTCCGCGGCTTTTATAAACTTCTGCAATGCTTTCGCATCCGATGGTGGGTTATCATCTTCTGGATTCACCAAAATAGCCAAGTCGAATTTTCTTCTTGGGTTACTGGTTCTCACTACCATCTTCTTGGTAAGGAAAAGGCCCAGCTGTTCACTTAGAGTAATGCGTTCTTCTTCGGTTAAATCATGAATGTTGAGTGGCTTTAATTGTTCTAAAGCCCATTTTTCCTTCTTTACAAAAACCACTTTTAAAATTGGTGTTTGAAAAAGGTTGAAGAGCAAAAGGCCGAGTTTGCCCGTGTGGGCACTGCCTGTAAAGCCAAAATATATTCTCAGTTCAACCTTTGTTTCGGTACTTCCTTTAAAGGTTTTTTGAATCACTTCATCAAAATCTTGCGCATCGTCCTTGATCATGGCCGGGTAACGGAAGTCTTGAATGGTGGAAGCTTCTGGCAATACTTTGTGGTTTCTAGCTTCCGCCAAAAGCGACACATAGTATCCCGTGCTTTGGTATTGGTACGATTTGCAAAGGTTAATTACCTTGACCTTGTTCAGGTGTCTTAAACCTTCGTTTGCAAAGTATTCTCTGGCGGAAATAACCTCTACGCCAGGAATATCAAAATTCCATTTCTTTGGGTTCTCTGTAACTATTAGTTTCGACATTACTGGTTTTTATCTCTTGGTTCAATAATTAATAAATTGGCATCGTAGGTGACTATGCCCAACATAATCGCATTGATCAGGCGGTGGATTTCTACTTTGTAGTGTTGCTCACCGTTGTTCATTGGGTTGTTCTTCAGTGGGTCGGCAATTGACACCATTCCCGTTTCTTCAGAATAACCATTCAGTACAACAAAGTGACCTACTGGCAGACCTCTCAAATCGTCATATTCGGTTACCGTTTCGCCAATTTCACGTTTGCTACCATACAAATAGGTGGCACTTAAGCCTGTTAAAATTGGTTGCTTCGCGAAGAGGAATTTCTTGATCAAATCAGGGCTCAAATCTTGAAACTTAATTTCCCCACCACGCTTCAGAAACTTCATATAAGCTACCGAAGCAAACTGAATTCTGCGTTGCGGTTTGTACTTTTTTTGCAAAGCTAACTTTTGAAGTAAATCAGGCGCTTCTCCTTCAAACCATGACGGATCGAACAAGTTCAGGTTATAGGTGTAAAGTGTGGCTTTGTAACCGCGCTTTAAAGCATGGTTGCCTAAGTTTACCGCCAATGTACCTCCGCTTTTCAGCTCTTTTACCTCCCCAATAACATCTGTTAAGGAGCTGTAATCGTCATAGTATTGATATACCGCTTGCAAGCAAGTGGGCCCACAAGTGGAGTCCGTTGGTTGCGGAAGCATATCAATACCAAACCATGCTTTATCTAAAACGATCATGTATTTTTCTACCTTTAATACTCCTTTGACGAAGGCTTAATCAAAAGTCACTTAGGGGATGGAATTTATGAGGCGAGAAAGTGTTGTGTGAATAGCCTGTTTGCAAAAGCACACACATAATACTCAATCTGTTTTCAGTTTTTTAAGTTAGAACGATATGAAATTTTCGATAGAAGAAACCAATAAGCTGCTCCGAAACCGCAGATCGATATATCCAGCCATGTATTCTGATGTGCCCGTAGATGACGCCATCATTAATGACATGCTAGAGAATGCCAATTGGGCACCTACCCATAAACTTACAGAGCCTTGGCGCTTTGTGGTTTTCAAGGGGGAGGGCCTGAAAAAACTTGCTGCTTTTCAATCGGAGTTATACAAAGAATTGGCCACCAAAGCCGGCAATTTTGATGCATCAAAATTTGAGAAGTTGGCGACCAAGCCATTGTTGGCTTCACATATTATTGCGATTGGGATGAAGCGCGACCCCAAAGCACTCGTCCCAGAAATTGAAGAAATTTCGGCTGTGGCCTGTGCCGTGCAAAACATGTATTTAACGGCTACTGCACATGGCATTGGTTGTTATTGGGGCTCGGGCGGAGTTACTTATAAAGAAGAAGCCAAAAGCTTTTTTGGCTTGGGTGCCGAAGATAAACTACTCGGCTTTCTCTATGTAGGAAACTTAAAAACAGACAAATGGCCAACAGGAAAACGCGGCCCAATTGAAGAAAAAGTCAGCTGGGTGGAAAGCTAAATATGTCAACCCTCCAAGGGTTTGAAACCCTTGGAGGGTTCTTTCACTTCGAAATCTAAAAAATCAACTGCCATCTAAACGCCCACATCCAACGCAACTTGAAAAACGGAATGTCGGCCTGCTTCATGATTTTCTCTAGCTCTGCTTTTTTGAAGGCCCGCCTTACAGAAAGCGGAGCATCGTTCTTTACCATCTCAGATTTAGAGAAAAAGCGAGTCAGCCATTTGATTAAAAACTCGGCCAACCCATGGCGATGTAAATCATTAATTACCGTCCCTTTTTTTGCTTGAGTCTTAAACTGATTGAAAATATTGATGAGTTGTTCATCGGTAAAGTGGTGGGTAAAGAGGGTACAAAGAATGACATCAAATTGTCTTTCTTTAAATTCTTCTGAAAAAATGTCACACACTTCGAAACGGATATTCGAGTGGTCTTTACAATTCTCAATGGCGTATTCCACAATGGCAGGATTGGCGTCAAAACCAATCAGTTCAACTTCTAGCTTTCTTTGTTTTGCCCATTGCGCAACGAGCTTCAGCATATCACCTCCACCACAGCCCAAATCAGCAATCACGAGTTTCTCCTTGGTTTTTGATCGAACGAGCTGATCCAGCCCATTAATCGTCACAAAATTTCCACCGAGCCATTTATTGATGGTTTCAAGCTCCTTTAGCGTCTGCGGAATTACTTCGCCAGAGGCCTCAAGGTCATCCATTAA
>CAXBPM010000335.1:0-4311 GCA_963977345.1 uncultured Roseivirga sp. | reverse complement strand
TACATGCCATAGGTAGGTGGATTGATGATCACATTATCCCTTCCCGGCTCGCAAAACGCCCGAAACAATAAATCAATAGGTTCATCGCTGCCATTTCCCAAAAAAATGTTCTTGGGATTAATTTCCTTCACCTCTCCAATTCTAGCCTTCAAATCCGTCTGATATGGATCGGGATAGCGGTTCCAATCTTCTTCTGTAATTGAACCGATCGGATTCTCATTGGCATCTAAAAAGACGCCTTCGTTGCCTTTGTAATCATCTCTGGCAGAAGAATAAGGCACTAACTTTTGCAAGTGTGCTCTTAAGAGCGCGTTCGGATCAAACATCGTTCAAAGATTTAAGTCTCAAAGTAACCGCATTCTTATGTGCTTCAAGCAATTCAGCTTCGGCCATAATTTCCACTACAGGCCCTAAGTTCTTAAGTCCCTCTTTCGTGATTTCCTGATAGGTGATTTTCTTCACATAACTATCTAAAGATACCCCGCTGTACATTTTTGCATAGCCGTTGGTGGGTAAAGTATGGTTTGTACCCGAAGCATAATCTCCTGCCGATTCTGGCGTGTAATTGCCAATAAATACAGAACCTGCATTAATGATTTGATCCGCTACTTCCCACGGTTTTTCAACACACAAAATCAAGTGCTCCGCTCCGTATTCGTTCAACAAATCAATGGCTTGCTCTCTATTCTCTAAGACAATTGACACGCTGTTTTTCAATGCTTTAGAAGCCAAATCTGCGCGTGGCAAAACCAACAACTGTGCTTGTACTTCTAGTTGAACCGCATTAACAATTTCTTCAGAAGAAGCCACCAACACCACTTGAGAGTCGGCACCGTGTTCTGCTTGAGAGAGTAGATCCGCAGCTACGAAAGCAGGAATGGCTGTTTCATCGGCATATACCGCTACCTCCGAAGGGCCAGCAGGCATATCGATAGCCAAACCATACTTGGTTGAAAGCTGTTTGGCAGCAGTGACAAACTGATTTCCGGGGCCAAAAATTTTATTGACTTTTGGAATAGTTGCAGTACCGAAAGTTAAGGCTGCAATGGCTTGCGCCCCGCCTACCTTGTAAATCTTAGTTACGCCCACCAGTTGTGCCGTAAACAAAATGGCTGGATTTACATTTCCGTTTTTATCTGGAGGTGTACACAACACAATCTCTTTACAGCCTGCAATTTTCGCAGGTATGGCTAACATCAAAACGGTAGAAAATAATGGCGCAGTACCTCCAGGGATGTACAAACCAACCTTTTCAATGGGCACAGATTTACGGTAGCAATTCACACCGGGCATCGTTTCAACCTTCAACACCTCCCCCTTTTGGGCTCTGTGAAAAGTCTCAATGTTCTGTTTTGCAATGCGAATAGCGGCTATCAATTCTTCTGGCACCAAATCAACTGCTGCATCCACCTCAGCTGAAGACACCTCGAAATTGGTGATTTCCACCCCATCAAACTTCTTAGTGAAGTCAATTAGAGCCTGATCTCCCTCCGCTTTCACCGCTTCCATTACTGGCTTCACAATGGCCTCAATGGTTTCCAATTCCATCGTAGGCCGCTTTAATAAAGCCTCCCACTCCTCTCTTTTTGGGTTAATCGCGACAATCATAGAATCATCTTTTCAATTGGCACCACTAGAATTCCTTGAGCACCCGCATTGCGAAGCCCTTCAATAATTTCCCAAAAATCATCCTCCTGTATTACCGAGTGAACCGAACTCCAGCCTTCTGTTGCCAAAGGCAAAACCGTTGGGCTTTTCATTCCAGGAAGAATGTTGATGATGTTCTCCAGAGCATCGTTTGGCGCGTTCAGTAAAATATACTTGTTGTTTTTCGCGGTCTGAACAGCATCAATTCTAAAAATAAGTCGATCGAGGATTTCCTTTTTCTCCGCTGAAAGGCTCCTGTTGGCTAGCATTACGGCTTCCGACTTGAAAATCACTTCTACCTCTTTAAGTCCATTGCTCATTAAGGTTGAACCAGAACTAACAATATCGCAGATACCATAAGCCAAACCGATGCTTGGAGCAATTTCTACTGAACCACTAATTTCGTGAATGTCGGCATTGATGTTATTCGCCTTGAGGTAATCACCTAAGATTTTCGGATACGAAGTGGCCAAGCTCCTCCCTTCAAAGTCTTGAATTCCATTGTAGCTTTCTGCCTTGTCGATGGCCAAAGAAAGACGGCATTTAGAAAAACCGAGTTTCTTTACCCAATCTACTTGCTTGTCCTTTTCTTCGGCTTCATTGGCACCTACAATTCCAATATCAGCAATGCCATCTTGGACGTAACCTGGGATATCATCATCTCTTAAGAATAAAAACTCCATAGGAAAATTTGAAGCCTCGGCCTTGAGTTTCCCCATGCCGTTATTCACTTTAATGCCACATTCTTTGATTAATGCGAGTGAGTCATCGCTCAGTCTGCCACTTTTTTGTACTGCTATGCGCAAAGTATTTCTCATCTGTATGTTATTGTAGAGTTCAGGTAAACCAAAGTTTTAGGCCTACCTAACCCTAAATCTTTAGAAATTGATTTGAGTTTTTCCAGAAAAGAGAACATAATTATGAACTGCTAAGCTGAAATGGGTAATTAATTGAATCGAATGTTCCGGCAGAACCTGCCGGGTAGGGTGTTATATATATCTCTCTTACGAGAGATGGTGGAAATGATGCACATGAGGTGCAGTAGTAGAAGCGATATGTGTGTTTTTCAACATCGAGAGCAAAGGTAACTAAGCAAATGATTTAGGCAATAGTAATTGTGAAAAAATGGTATGGACTTAATAATCTCCTACTCGAGCGAAAGCCACTCTTCTTTGATTTTCTTTGGTAAGCTCTCCACCACGAGGTTGTAAGAAAGGTCGATCAGTTCTTTCATTAGGTTTTCTGAAACTGTACCATCGGTTTTCACAGAATTCCAATGCGTTTTGTTCATGTGCCAACCTGGAGTAATTCCAGGTTCTCTTTCTCGTAGTTCAGCAGCATACTCAGGTTCACATTTTAGATTGACAAATGCATAAACATCGAGGCCAGTGAGCGCAAACATCTTACCCATTACTTTCATTACAAGCGTATCTGGACCGAAAGGAGTCTCTTCAGTCACCCCTTTCTTCGCAATGCAGTAATCTCTGAATTCATCAATATACATAGTTTAAAAAATTAGGTAAGCCTATATTTACATCCTTCCAATCGCTCTGCTCACAATCACAATTACTGCGATTATAAACATAATGATCGAAATCTTATTGATTGTGTGCATGGCCTTGATATTGAAATTGGTAGGCCGCGAAGGATCCTTCTTTCTGAAAAAATACCCTAAAACAGGACCAAAATCGAAGGCTTCCTTGGCTGTTAGCTTTGAATCCTCTTGCTCTTCATTTTTAATTTCTTCGCTCATCACATTTCAATTTTAAAATTCGGCATTTGCCAATTCGGGTTCCAACCATCTACCATCTTCTCGAATGATGTCAATCAATTCGTCCACGGCTTTTTCAGAGGCTACTCCCCTTTTCATTACTTCCTGACCTTTGTACAAGGTAATCTTTCCTTTGCCCGAACCCACATAACCGTAATCAGCATCGGCCATTTCGCCTGGGCCGTTTACGATACAACCCATAATTCCAATTTTCACTCCTTTCAAATGATCGGTACGTTTACGGATCATGGCCGTGGTTTCTTGTAGGTCGAACAGAGTTCTTCCGCAAGACGGACAAGAAATATATTCCGTTTTGGTCATTCGCGTACGAGCCGCTTGTAATATCCCAAAACCGGTTTCATTCTTCAACTTTAAATCAGCCAGTTGGGTTTCCTTATCCGTCTGTTTATCTACCTGAAGCATTAGACCATCTCCAAATCCATCGACTAACAGACCACCAAAATCTGTTGAAGCATGAATCAAAAACTCCTCGGCATCAGTTACGGTGTAGTTTCTAGACACGATGACCGGAACCGACAACTTCCTTTTCACCAGTTCGAAAAAGAAACGTCTCAAAGCAGGCATGGCATGTTCATTCTCAGTTTCGAGGATCACAACCAAATTAGAAGCCTCCAACACCGACATTACATCCTCTGACAATTCATCGGCTTTCAACCTAATGAAATTGAGTTGATCATCAGCGTTTTCTGCTTCGGCCAATTGATCGAAAGTGAAAACTGGGAAACGATTTGCCTTATCTTCTAAAGTATTCCATTGCGGGTAATCGACCAACTCTTTCAAGCCGTTCGGCAGCATAAAATCAATCGCCTTACTGCCAGAATAAACGTAATCTGCACCTTGATCATTCATTCGCCATTTATCGGGTTCTGGCA
>CAXBPM010000334.1:0-4318 GCA_963977345.1 uncultured Roseivirga sp. | reverse complement strand
ACCAAAGCGAAAGTAGATTCCATCAGCATTTCCAAAATCATTGGAATGGAAAGAATGAAGATGGCTTTGCGAATGCTACCGGTAGTGAAGTCTTCTTCCTTACCGGTAATGGCTATTTTGAAATAGTGTATAAACTTCTTAATAGAAGATTTTGAAAAATCTGTCATTGCTGTCTTGAAAAATTAAGGTAAAAATATGAGTAATAGGGGGACGAGCTTTTTACTTGCTCGCTTCTGCGACCAGTGCACTGACGGCTACTATGGTAAACACAATTCTCATAACTTCATGATGGCGTAAAAGTGTGAGTTTTTTTTCTTTTTACAAAATTCAAGCGTAATTGGTAAATAAAGCCCCATCCATGCCTTCCCCAAAGGGGAAGGTTTTACTGCTGAGGTTTATGGGCTTGCGGCTCATTAAATTAAGCATAAGGTTTCTTTGAGCGATGCCATTCCAGTGGTTGCTTTTTGAATGTGAGAGCCCCATCCATACCTTCCCCAAAAGGGAAGGCTTTGCTTCATCATTTTAACGATTCTTGATTCTGCTATAATTAACTGATTATGAATTAAGCGTATTTTTCAAGTAAGATTTCTTTGAGCAATGCCATTCCAGTAGTTGCCTTTTCTTGAATAAAATGGTGGTTTGATCTTCGGCTAATTTCTGGTTGATGCGGGTCTACAATATACATAGGCACGTGATTGCCCACATAATGCACCAAACTGGCAGCAGGATAGACCACAAGCGATGTGCCTACAATCACAAGGATATCGGCTTGTTGGGTAATTTCGGCAGCGATGTCCATCATGGGAACGGCCTCGCCAAACCATACAATATTAGGACGTAACTGATGTCCTTTTTCGCAAAGGTCTCCGAGCTTGAGTTCCCAATGGTCCATCTCGTAAATCAATGATTCATCTGCCACGCTACGGCTCTGAAAAAGCTGACCGTGTAAGTGAATCACTTGGGTTGATCCCGCCTGTTCATGGAAGTTGTCTACGTTTTGGGTGATGATACTTACTTCGAAATGAGCTTCTAATTCTTTGAGGATTTCATGTGCTTTGTTGGGTTTGGCTTCCAAAGCTTGCTTTCTACGCTGGTTGTAAAACTCCAACACCAATTCCGGATTGCTGTACCAACCTTCGGGTGTGGCTACTTCGGTTACGGAATGACCTTCCCAAAGTCCGTCTGCATCGCGAAAAGTCTTTAGACCACTTTCGGCACTTATGCCTGCACCAGAGAGTACAATTAGCTTTTTCATTAAATACTCAGCTCTTTTCTGTTTTCTTCCAACACCTTAATAATGAACTCTATGTGTTCGGTAAGGTCAACACCTAAGAGTTCTACACCCTTTTCGATTTCATCGCGTTCTACCTTGGCCGCAAAGCTTTTTTGCTTGATCTTTTTCTTTACCGATTTAGCAGTTAATCCCTCAATGCTTTCTGGCCTCACTTGGCAGCAGGCAATGGTAAAACCAGTTAGTTCATCACAGGCGAGTAAGGCTTTGTCTAGCTTGGTTTCATATTCAACACCCCATTTGGTGTAGTGGGCAGAAATAGCATGTGCGATTTTCTCTTCACCCATTTCCCTGAGCATGTTTACAATTCGGTTGGGATGTTCTTCTGGGTACGCTTCATAATCGGCATCGTGTAACATACCTGTAATGGCCCATTCCTCAGAATCTTCCCCAAAATGCTTTCCGTATGCTTCCATTACAAGTTCTACACTTCGGGCATGACGCAATAGGCTGTCACCTTTGGTCATTGAATCTAGAATGTTTCGTGCTTCTTCTCTGGTCATAGGGTCAAAATACGAGCAAAAGCCTGATTTTAAAAATCGGAAGACGAATAACTAACTTCTATTAAACCACAAAGACCTATAATTTACCGTCTCTCTGAGGTTGAGCTTGAAGAGCGAAACAGTGAGAGTCTGTTGGTTCGGAGAGGTAGCCACTTACTTAACTTTCGCCTTTTCCTTTTTTGTTGATTTTATGATATAGTATGTTATTGGAATGAAGATCAACCCTAAAGTTAGGGGTAGAAACCAGACGCCCAAGCCATCAGCCGTTCCGTTAATATTCTGTAATGTCCTGAAAATAATCATCCCAAATATTATTACGATCACTAATTTCAATATTCGTATTAACCGTGTGGCATTTGTATAGTTCTTGAGTGCGTTTTCTTCTGTCATTGACTCTGGATAGTTGAAAACATGAGGGTATTTGTTCAAAATAGTCATCCCAACGTACAGCACCGATGCAATGATTGGCAATGTTAGAATACTCCATTTGCTTCCAAACCCATCTGCTTTTCCAGCCGCATTAAAGTGAATGGGGATTGTCTCTGGTAAATCCTGAAAATTTAGAAAGACTAAAACCCAAATCCCAATCAATGACAGCCCACCCAAAAGCTCCATACCTATATCAACTCCTGATAATTTAAGCGTTAATCTCGGACGGCCATTTTCATTCATTTTTTCAGGTTGGTTTGATGCTTGGATGCTGTTGAATTTTGATTCAATGAATTGATATTTAGCATTTGCGTATAACAGTCGTTGCCACGCAGGAAGGTTTCTAGCCAAGCATAGGCTACATTGCCTACATCACCATTTCCTGTGCTTGGAAACAGCGGAGTGGAGTGATTGCCTTCTGTAATTTCAAAGAGCATTTTCTTGGTTGTGGCAGGAGTGTATTCATAATGCACATTTGAATGCGATTTAGGCGGGGCAGTTGGGTCGACTTGGCCACTTAAAATAAGGACAGGCACCGCATGATCTAGGTCCGTTTTCACAAGCGTTTGAGGATATAACCACGGAGCAATGGCAATGACGGCCTTTACTCGCGAGTCTAATGCTGCGGCCAATTGCGCACCACCACCACCCATGGACCAGCCACCAACAGCAATGTTCTCGGTGTCTAGTTTTTGGAATAATGGTGAATCCCTTCTTTTATTTTCTTGGCGTATGGTTTCCATGCCATCGACAAGTGCTTTAGCCCTTAGCGCAGGGCTGTCGGTTAAAATGTTTGTACCAATCGTCATGGTGACATAACCACGCTCGGCAAGGTATCTTGCCCAGAAACTCACAGATTTTTGTGTGGCTTTGTAGCCTGGCACGAGTACGATACTTTTTAAATTGGATTCCCCATTGGTAGGAAAGTACAAGGTAGCGCCATCATAATCAGGGCCATTTCTAAGGCCATCAGCTTCAAACAAAGAATCCATAGCCAATGGAGTGTATTTAGATACACTTTCAACCGTAACCGCCTCGCATTGCGCGTAGGAGTAGTGTGATATGGTAAATATCAACAGTACTAATATTAATCTTGCTTTCATCTTCGTGCTGTTTATTGAATGTTTTATAAGCTGTGTTGAAGATAAAAATACTTTTGAGAATTTCATTTGATCAACAATGCTAAGTCACTTGGCTTGGGCCTTTTTTATACAAAGGGTAACAATTCATGTTCATTCTGAACTAGCCTTCATGAAGCTGAAGATTAGCCTTACTTTTTGCCTTTCAAATATTCAGCGTAGGGGAGCTTAGCTTCAAAACGTTCTAGAACATAACCTTCAATATTAGTTTCTCCCAAACTTCTTGCTTTATCAAGGGCCTCCCAGGCTTTTACGTATTCACCAAGCTGAAACTTCACCAATGATCTTTGGTAATGTCCATAGCTATAGTCAGGTGACAGCTTTTCAGTTATACTGAAGAGTGAGTCCGCTTTTTCTAATAGGGGTCTATTGTCAGGATAGCCTTTGTCGTAATAATGAAAACCATACATCGCATAGTTTCTTCCATCTTTCGGGTCAAGTTCTATGAGTTTTTTAACGATGTTATTTGCGTTGGCTTCATCTTTATCACCATAGCTTTTTATGGCTTCTTCCCATAATCCATCATAAAAGTTTCCGCTAAAAGAGTTGATGGTGAATAAGAATTTGCTTTCTTTTTCACCCTTTGTCGACCCAAAAGTTCTAATGTAAATAAGTGCTTTCTTATTCAGTTTCATTTCCTTTTCCCAAAAGCCAAACAGTTGCTTTTGTATGGGTAGCCAGTATTTACCATTATCGGTATCGATTAAAACTTCATGCTCAAATAGGTCACTTGCTTTTTGAGGAATGTTAATTGATTTAAAGATCAGGTTCAACCAGTTTAGCTTTTCATCTGCTATTTTTCGAGTTTTCTCTCCACTTTCTATTAGAACCAAATAACCATTAGTTGATGTATAGGTGTTGACTTCTGACTCAAAACCGTTTTGCTTATTTACGCTTTCGTAGAAATCTGTTATTACTTTAAAGTCAAGTAATGTATTTGGGTTTTTATTATGGGT
>CAXBPM010000333.1:0-4322 GCA_963977345.1 uncultured Roseivirga sp. | reverse complement strand
GTGCTGGTTCGCTTTCCGGTAAACCAAATTGTTTCTCCGTCTGCATCTAAGCCAATCCCGTGCGGACTTGTATTTATAGGTGTGGAAATTCCCTTTCCAGAAATATGACAATCAATTTCTTCAACAATCTCCCCCTTCTCATTGAGCCTTACCACCACTCCTTTGAATTCTAGCGATACCCAAAGTTGATCGTGCTTATCGAAGAGAATTCCATGGGGCCCGCTCCCATCGGGCATCTTAAAATATTCAATGGTACCATCATAGCCCATCTTTGCGACATGATCCATATTCTGCCCCGTGATGTAGATATAGTCACCGCTCATGGCCAGTTCATGTGTGGAGCCCTTAATGGCGCTTGGCCAGTTTAAGCTGGTATCGCTGATGGTGTTTTGAGCCATCATTGAACATGAAGAAAAAAACAGAAAACAGATGGTAAAAACGGTGGTTTTTAAAGCTTTGTACATGTCAGTTGTGGTTAAGGCTGAAATAGAACAATTGATCATTTCAAATTATTGAAACTAAATATATTACTTAAAAGTGATTGAATATATTTTTAACTGTCATATTTTAGAGAATCAACTGAGATTGTCGGCCCGTTTATCCTTTTAAAATTCTTAAATAATATAGCTCCTTCTAAACTCTTGAGGGGTCTGGCCTGTGCTCTTTTTGAATAGTCTCGAAAAATAGGAATAGTCAGTATAACCCAACTTATTGGCAATTTCAGCAATGCTCAAATCCTTGACCATCAATAAGCGCTTGGACTCCAGCAATACGCGCCCCGTAATCACTTGACTTACCGAGATTCCCAAAACTTGATTACAAATCCGGTTCAAATGTTTCAGCGAAACGTTGAGTAATTCCGCATATTCCGCAGGCGATTTACGATGTAAAAACTGCGCTTCCACCAGTTGTTCGAAAGTCTTGATTGTGCTGCCATATCGAGAAACTCCTTCCACCTTATTGCTAGAAGAGCTATAAGCGCGGGTTAAAGCCACATAAATCAAGGTAATCAGCGCATGGATTCGAAGAGATTTGTGCTCCTTGTCCTGATGAAATTCATCCAACATGGTTTGACAAATCCCAGCCAAAGATGCTAGCATTTCAGGATCTAGAATAATTTCAGGTGTATTTTGGTTCGAATAGAAAAAGGGAAATCTATCCAGCTCAAATTGATTGTCCCTGAGCAGATAAAACTCCTTTGAATGAGAAAAAACGTACCCTTTCACATCATCCGAAAGCTTCCATTGGTGCATTTGACCTGGAGTTAAAACAAAAAAACTACCCGGCCCCACTTTATAACTATGAAAGTCTATTTCATGAACCCCTGTCCCTTCAGTGAACAAAACATTTAAGTAGAAATCATGCTTATGCGGAAGGAAAATCATGCTGTGATGATCCAAAAGGTGATTTTTCAAATCATTCACATACACTCCATTTCCCTGACTGAGCAAAAATTGATCGAGATGGAGTACAGGAATATTCGGCATACTGCAATTTCATAAAAATGTCTCGATTGTCCTATCAATAGCGTTCTTTGTAACAGCTTATTTAAACAGTACATTTTACCTTTGTGGCATAATTGATTAACCTATGAGCAGATTCAACGCACTAAGGAAAGGCAAATGCCCAAAATGTGAAACGGGGAAAGTTTTCATCACCAATGGAAACATACTAAAACTAAAAGGGCCTATAATGAACGACAACTGCCCCCATTGCAACTATAAGTTTGAGCGTGAGCCGGGCTATTTCTATGGTGCTATGTTTATGAGTTACGGAATTACCATGGCAGAAGCGTTGGTAACTTTTATAATCATACAACTGCTAAACCTAGATCTTTCAGTAGATGGCACGATGGGCATCATTATCGCTGTAATCTTGATTTTCATTTTCCCCAACTACAAATTATCTAGAGTACTTTGGATGTACACCTTTACCAAAAAAGACGAAACTAAGCCCGCTGATGAAATAGATAGCCTCAAAGCTTGAAATTAAATAGGCTTTAGGATACCTTTCCATCATTCAGTTTGAAACCAATTTACTTTCAGGTTCAGGCTTTTTTATATGGAAGAAGTTACTCAAGTCCCCCAAGATTCAACACCGCTAGAAATCCTTTATCAAGATGGAGTGATGGTAGCCATTAATAAACCCAATGGCCTACTGGTACATCGATCACCTATTGCTACCAATACCAATGTTTTTGCGGTACAAGAGCTCAGAAACCAAATTGGACAGAAGGTCTCTCCTGCCCATAGATTAGATAGGAAAACTTCAGGTGTTCTCCTTTTTGCGCTGAACCCTGAAAGTCTCACCCACTTACAATCTCAGTTTGAAAACAGAACGGTTGAGAAAACATACCACGCCATTGTTCGAGGTTATACCGAAGATGATGGAGTTATTGATTACCCACTGACCAACGACAAAGGTAAAACGCAAGAGGCTATTACGCGCTACAAAACCTTAGAGCGCACAGAAATACCCGTAGCTTTTGGTAAGCATACCACCTCACGTTATTCTTTGGTTGAGGTATATCCAGAAACGGGCCGAATGCATCAAATCAGAAAGCATTTCGCCCATATTCTTCATCCGATTATTGGCGACCGCCCACATGGCTGCAACAAGCAAAACAAGCTCTTTCTAGAAAAATGGAATTTAACCGAAATGCTCCTCCATGCCATTGAAATAGAATTTGAGCATCCAGTTTCTGGTGAAAGAATTCAACTCAAAGCCGATTACCAAAGTGAATTTAAAAGGATGTTAGAAAGTTTAGTGTTTAGTGTTTAGTGTTTAGTGTTTAAGGCTGTCTTACCATATAGACCCTGTCACATGTTCTCCGATTTATCTGTCCTTTGGCAGGACCTGTGACAACCTATTAATCAAGGACTCTGTCCTCTATGCTTTTCTTATATTTAGTTTAAACCCCCGTTCTTCGCTGTTAAAAAAGCCTTTCTATTTCACCCAGCACAGACTTGAGTATCGCCTTTTTTAAAGGCTTGGATGGTCATGCTGTAGTTCTTCTTAAAGGTTTTTGAAAGATGGCTCGAATCGGTGAAACCCAACAGATAAGCCACTTCCTTAATGGAGTACGCACTGTGTTTAAAGTAATTTTCCGCCAGTTTTAACTTCGATTTAATCACATATTCCTGAAAAGAATACTCTGAGTGTTTTTTGAAATACTCGCTAAAATAAGTGGGCGCCAAATTGAATTCGTTTGACAAATGCTCAAGCGTAATCTTCTCTTTTTCGTAGATGTTATGCTGAATATATCGAATGATTTCACCAAACTTATAGTCTTTCGTATGGCCATCATCCACGTATCTCTTCTCAATATTTCGAGCAAGAATGTTTAAAACACTTATCATGAGGCTCTCGATAATCGTTTCTGAGTAATCGTCTTTGGCCAAATATTCTTGGTGAATTTGCTTTATCAGGTTAACGAGTAAGTCCCGTTCTAAACTCGAGCGATTTTTAATAATATCGCCTGCCACCTTATTGTAATTAGAAAGCACATACGAGAGCTTCTTAAACCAGTCATTATAATTTCCATTCAAGGCTTCCTTTGATAAAAACAGGTCTGTAAACCGTATAAAGTAGAAGGTGGTTTTCTCCTCGATCTTAAAAGAGTGGCAATCTAAAGGGGGTAACAGAAAGATATTACCACTAGAATAAGGAAAGTCTACATAGTTAATGCACTGCTGCCCCTCTCCTTTATCGATATACACCAATTCGAAAAAATTATGCTTGTGTGGGCGCTTCTCCCAAGCAGACAACTCCTCAACATGTATTTCAAAAGGCTTATATGTTTGCTCAATGTGCATAATATTACTTATTCAGCTTAAAAACTGAGCAAACATAGCTAAAACTCTTTTTCAAAACGTATAACTCAGCCAACAAACCTTTTCATCTACCATCTTTACCAATTTAAATACCTAAAATGGGCAGAAACAAGCCACTACATTTGTACCCATAAGAAATGAACAAGAAAACGTAAATCAAAAAATATGAAAGCCATAGGATTCAAACAATCATTACCCATTACCGAACAAGACAGTTTTATCGAATTTGAAACCCCTACTCCTTCCCCTAGTGGTTTCGACTTGTTGGTGAAAATATCAGCCATTTCAGTAAACCCAGTAGATTTCAAAATACGACAAACCGCAGCGAAGGACACCGTCCTCGACAACCCTAAAGTGATTGGCTGGGATGCTGTAGGTGTAGTAGAAGCCGTGGGCGAAAAAACCTCGCGCTTCAAAATAGGTGATCAAGTCTATTATGCTGGCGACATTACGCGCAGCGGTAGCAATGCCGAATACCAACTTATCGAT
>CAXBPM010000332.1:0-4330 GCA_963977345.1 uncultured Roseivirga sp. | reverse complement strand
CATGATGTTTAATGGAAGGGTCGAAAGGGTAATGCTGCTTTAACATATCTGATTTAAGCTTACAATGATATTGGAAAAGCGGCTCTTTTCAAGGTTGAAAATAGAAAACATAAAAATTTAGGGGGAAAACGCCTATCACAGGTTCTACTATTCATCTGCCATTAGGCAGGAACCTGTGACAGTCTATTCATTTAGGATGCTGTTCAATTTCTTTAGCACTTCCTCTCCAAATCTACGGACTCTCACGGTTTCGCTCTATGCTTCTGAAAAAGACCTCCGAAGCTTCGGAGCAGGGTGACGATAAAGCAAGTTATTTGCACTCTCCTTTTCATCCTGAGTGGTACCGCGTTCGCAGAAGCTTTAGCGGATGAGAAGCGAAGGAACTAAAAAGAATAGCAAACGGATCCTGAAACGAGCTTAGGATGACGGTCAAAAAAGCCCATTCGGAGCGTCATTCTGAGAGAGGTTATTGCTCGATAGAGAAATAACCGACCGCGAGAATCCGTCTGTACTTAGTGCATTCTCTCCCAACCAACAGCGAGGAAGAAAGCTCCGAGTCTTTGGAATGTCTGTACTTAGCACCTCCCCTCCAAACCAACAGACTCTCACGGTTTCGCTCTTCAAGCTCAACCTCAGAGTGACGATGAAGCGAGCTATTTCCACCCGCTTTTTTATCCTAAGTTCAAGCAAGGAGCTAATTTATTTTGGTTCACTTTTACAAAAGCTGTACTATGCTTATGAAAATAAATTTCAAAAATGCTGTCATATTTTTTAAGGCCCTGTCACTAATATTAATAGACAATGGAAAACCTCGGACATCAGGACAGCGGAACTACCACTTTTGAACAAGTGCTAGAAAGCAACAAGGAGAAAATTTACAGGATCAGCCGGGTTTATGCCGTTGCTCCTTTAGAGCCGCAAGATTTGTTTCAGGAAGTGGTTTATCAAATCTGGAAGTCCTTCTCCACCTTTAAAGGCAATTCTGATATTGATACTTGGGTCTATAAAATTGCTTTGAATGTTTGTCAGCGATCTAAACTGAAATTGGACAAGGGCAAAGAGAAAACGGTAAGGTTGGACTCTATGCAGTTTGTTCCAGCAGAAGTTGGCCCAGACCAAAGTCAGCAAGAGAGGTACAAGGCCCTGCACGATTGCATTGCTACTTTAAACGAAGCGGATCAATCCTTATTAGTGCTGCTTCTAGAAGGCCTGCCTTACAAGCAAATCGCTACCATTACTGGCTTAACGGATAACCACGTAGCCGTAAAAATGAAACGTATTAGAAAACTATTATTCGACTGTATCACACCAAAATTGGCATAAGATGACAGAGCAAGAACTAAAAGAAATATGGATGAATTCTTCGCAAGCAGAGAGAATTCAGGTCGACTTATCAAGGTTGGTAATGGATTTAAAAAGCAAACTCAACCACATTGATAAGGTAATCAGGAACAGAGACATCCGTGAGATCGTAGCCGCATTTATCGGTATTCCGATGTTTGCTTACTTCGCTTATGACATCCCTTTCCCTATTACTCGAATAGCAAGCATACTTACGGTAGTGTGGTCAGTTTATGTGATTTACCGCTTTAGAAAGCTTCAACTCAGTAGAAAAAACGAAGACCTCACATTACCCTTCAAATCTCAGTTGGAGAACCAAAAAATCAACATGATGGCGCAGCACAGGTTTTTAGACACGGTATTGTACTGGTACGCTGGCCCTCCTTTCCTACTGAATGCCGCATTCATATTGGGCCTAGGCAATCCAGAAACACTCGGTTATTCCTCTGGTCTGAAGGAACATTTGCCCTTTGACTCGGGAAGTAAAATCACGCTGATAGCTTTTTTAGCCATCTTCTACACATTTATAGTATGGTTGAATAAACGGGCGGTAAAGAAAACGCTTAACCCACTCATTGCCGATATTCAACGCATTCAAGATCAACTAGAAACGGAAGAGTAAACTTATTTCAAACTCAATTAAACAACACATGAAAAAACTAATCGCATCACTCATCATTCTTGGCCTTAGCACTATGGCTTTCGGCCAAGGGGAAAAGGAAGTCTCACAAAAAACAGCTTCAGAGTTTAAAAGGCTATTTAATCAAAGTGAGTATAATTCCATTTACGAAATGTTTTCACCCGAAATGAAAACCGCCCTACCATTAGATCAAACCTTGACTTTTCTAAAAAGCGTGATGGAGCAAGCTGGAGCACTCAAAAGTTTAGAGTTCATCAAATACGAGCAAGGCATGGTCGCGCTATACAAAGCCCAATTTGACCGTACCATACTCGGCCTAAACCTTTCCACAGATCAAAATTCAAAAATCAATGGCATGCTTTTAAAGCCCTATCAGGACGATAGCCAACCAAAGCTAGAACGTAACATTTCGAGCTTAATCCTTCCGTTCAACGGTGAATGGACAGTTTTCTGGGGAGGCGACACCGAGGCACAAAATTACCACGTGACCACACCTTCGCAAAAAGGAGCTTTTGATCTATTGATTTTTGACGAAGGCGGCAAATCGTTTAGCGGTGACGGAAGTAAAAACGAAGATTACTATGCTTTCGGTAAAGAACTACTGGCTCCTGCAGCTGGCGAAGTGGTTTTGGTGGTAGATGGAGTTAAAGACAACAAACCAGGCACCATGAACCCCGTTTCTATTACTGGGAACACGGTGATTATTAAGACTGCCAACAACGAATACCTCCTTCTCGCTCACTTCAAACAGCATTCCATCAAAGTAAAACGAGGCGATAGAGTAACTCAAGGACAGCTATTAGGACTGAGTGGGAATTCAGGCAATTCTTCTGAAGCTCATCTTCATTTCCACATTCAAAACATGGAAGAAATGAGTCAAGCCACTGGGGCTAAAAGTTATTTTGAAAGCATTAAAGTCAACGGAGTTGTAAAGAAAGACTACTCTCCTATTAAAGGAGAACACATTTCGAATTAAGAGGATTGAAAACGGGGTTTCAGCTTTAGCCAAAACCCCGTTTTTATAAGCTTAAGAATTATATTTTGGAATGGGTAAGCCTATACCTTTAAAATAGCCAAAGGATTTAAATCACAAACGATCAAGGCCGTTTAAGTTGGCTAAATACATTCAACAAAAATTTATTGACAGTTATTCGTTTCGCAAGTATTTGGATGGGTTTGTCATTGCTGTCTTTAAGGCTTGATAGCCAATGGTGAGGCATATAATAAGTAAAGCAGTCATAGCAGAAAACACCATGATATCCGCTCCAACAGATATTCGGTATTCATAGTCGCTTAACCAATTTGACATGAAGTAATAGGCCAGCGGAAGGGCAATCAAAAGCGATAAACCACAAATCTTTAAAAAATCGATTGAAAGCAAGACGATCACGTTGGATACAGAGGCACCCAAAACCTTTCTAATGCCAATCTCCTTCGCCCTGTTCAAAGCCATATAAGAAATAAGCCCAAACATACCCAAGCAGGCTATAATAATGGCGATGGTTGCGAAAGTGAGGAACACCTCCTGAAGTCGGGTTTCAAACTTATACATGTTATTGAAACGTGTATCCAAAAATTGATAGTCGAAAGGCAAAGTGGGCGAAAATGACCTCACCTTTTCTTGAATAAAATCAATGGTTTCGGCCATGTTTTCGGGGCCAACTTTAATTAAACCATAGAAGTAAGAATCAGGATAATAAAGTAACACAAAAGGTTCTATTTTCTGTTGCATGTTCATAAAGTGAAAATTGGCAACCACCGCCTGAACAGGCGCCTCCTGGCCTGAGATGGTAATATTCTTCCCTACCGCTTCTTCGGGTGTCCAATTGAACAAAGCAATAGCCGCTTCATTCACAATATAGGAAGGCTTTGTACCCGTGGTGTCGGTATCATTATAAGGTATCGCCAATTCCTTAAAGTCCCTCCCCGCCAAAATTTTCATCCCCATTAGGTCGATATAATTTTCATCAACCCCCATAAAATAAATGAGTTCATAGGCATCGCGTCCTTCACCTTCTCCTGTTTTTATCCCATTGGCCGAGCCCACATTCAAAGGTGTATTAGAACCCAGACTAGCATTGATCACCTGAGGACTTCGCATCAGTTCAGCTTCAAAAGCTTCTCTGTTTTTGGCTATATCCGCATCAACTCTAAAGAACAAGACTTGTTCTCTGTCATAGCCCAAGTCCTTATGTTGAATAAAATTCAATTGTTTGTTGACTACCATAGTAGCCACCAATAGGAAAATGGAAATGGTAAATTGAAAAACTACCAGCGATTTGCGAAGGGTATTCCCTTTCGAAGAACTGCTGAACTTACCCTTCAATACCGATACAGGTTTAAAACCCG
>CAXBPM010000331.1:0-4330 GCA_963977345.1 uncultured Roseivirga sp. | reverse complement strand
GATTATCAAATAGCCAAACGAGATTGGAATGGAATAAGCCTTGAAGTCTATTATGATGAAAAGCACGAGGTAAATGTTGAGAAAATGCTTGATGCACTTCAGAAATCCATGAAGTACTATACAGAGAATTTCGGGCCTTATTTTCACAAGCAGGCAAGGATCATCGAGTTTCCTCGCTATGCTACGTTTGCACAGGCCTTCCCCGGAACAATGCCTTATTCGGAAGCCTTTGGGTTTATCATCAACCTAGAGAATGAAGACAAGAACAATGTGGTTGACGCTGTGATTGCTCATGAAATGGGTCATCAGTGGTGGGCGCACCAAGAAGTTTCTGCTAATATGCAGGGGGGTACTATGCTGACTGAGAGTTTCTCAGAGTACTCTTCATTAATGGTGATGAGCGAGGAAACGAGTCCTTTAAAAATGAAGGATTTTGTGAAGTACGATATGGACAGGTACTTATCAGGGCGAAGCGCTGAAAGGGTAAAGGAACTTCCGCTTTACAAGGTTGAAAACCAAGGCTACATTCACTATGGAAAAGGAGCTGTGATTTTATATGCCCTTCAGGATTACATTGGAAAGGAAAAAGTGAACAATGCACTTCGTAATTTCCTTGACGAGTATCGCTATTCAACGCCTTACCCAACCTCTTTGGATTTCTTAAGATACCTTGAGCCCGAAGTTCCAGATTCGTTAAATTACTTAATTGATGATTGGTTCAAGGAGATTACGTTATACGATAACAGAATAACCAACGCCTCGGTTGAAACATTGGCCAATGGGAAATTCAAAGTCACTATGGACATTGAAGCCTATAAAATAAAAGCCGACACGGTCGGAAATGAGACCAGAGTAGACCTCAACGATTGGATTGACATCGGAATCTATGCAGATGCTGAAGAGTCTGACCTTATATTAGAAAAGCGTGTGAAGTTTAGTGAAAGTAATTTCCAATTGACTTTTGAAGTGGACCGGCAACCAATGAAGGCTGCAATTGACCCACGAAGAATATTGATTGAAAGGGTGTATACTGACAACGTTAAGCGATTAGAGGAAAAATAGAGTGAATTTGACTTAATAATTCCTCTTAAAAAGAGGCTGAATTGTGGTACCCTTTTAAATTCTGGAGTATCTATTTCAGACTCTTTTTTTATATGAATAATTAATGGCTTTTAACCTGTTTCTATTAGAAGCACAACGCCTTTCATACAAGAATGAAAGAAAACTACTATTGGTAAAGGCTTTGATTAATTCCTCTTCAGTATCTTTGTCCTATGCGTTGCTCCTCAGGTAAAATTCAATACGATTCTCAGCACTTGGCCGAAGATGCCCTGATCGATCAGCATATCTATAAAGGCTTTGCAGAGCACCAAGGGCCACAGAATGTGTATGAATGTCGTGACTGCGGTTACTGGCATATGACCTCAAAAAACTCTGAACGTTTGCCCCGCCTTCAGGAAATGATTGACTCTGGCGAACTCAAAAGAAAGCAGAACGCCAGTCAGTGGGAGCGGAGGTTCTAATTACTTTCTTCAATTTTAGATTTTAAAAGGCTGAAAATTGTTGTACAAATTTGGAGAGTAATCTCTGTTCTTCTCACTTAACCTTCCTAATTTCGTTGCATGGAAATGTCTCAAAAACCCCTTGCCGAACGCATCCGTCCCCAAACCTTAGACGACCTGATTGGTCAAGAACATTTGGTTGGGAAAAACGGAGTTTTGCGCAGGGCCATTGAGTCGGGCGGAATTCCATCCATGATTCTTTGGGGCCCTCCGGGCGTGGGTAAAACCACCATCGCCAATATTATTGCGAATACCGTAAAAGCACCTTTTATAGCCCTGAGTGCGATAAGTGCAGGCGTAAAAGAAATCAGAGAGGTGATTCAAAGGGCGAAATTTCAATCGAATACCATTCTTTTTATTGATGAAATTCATCGTTTCAATAAGTCGCAGCAAGATGCCCTTTTGGGTGCGGTGGAAAAAGGAGATGTTACCTTGATCGGTGCTACCACAGAAAATCCTTCTTTCGAAGTCAATTCGGCACTTTTGTCGCGATCGCAAGTGTACACGCTCAAAGGACTTTCTACAGAAGACTTACTTCGTTTGGTGGAAAGCGCCATTCAGAAGGATAAGATTTTAAGTCAGAAAACCATTCATTTAAAGGAAACCCAAGCGCTGTTCAGCATTTCGGGTGGCGATGCTAGAAAACTGCTGAACCTACTCGATTTGGTGGTGGAGAACCTTGGTGGCCAAGAAGTAGAAATCACAGACGATATAGTAATCGACATTGCGCAACAGCGGGTGGCCATTTACGATAAGTCGGGCGAACAGCATTACGATATCATTTCTGCTTTCATCAAATCTATTCGCGGCAGCGACCCCAATGCTGCGGTGTATTATTTAGCGAGAATGATCGAAGGCGGTGAAGACATTAAGTTTATCGCTCGCAGGTTGGTCATATTGGCTTCTGAAGATATTGGAAACGCAAACCCCACTGCTTTGGTCATTGCCACCACAGCATTTCAGGCCGTGAGTATGATCGGCTATCCTGAAGGGAGAATCGTTCTGTCGCAATGTGTTACTTATTTGGCGGCTTCTGCTAAAAGTAATGCGGCCTACATGGCCATTAACCAAGCCCAAGCTTTAGTGCGTCAAACTGGAGATTTACAAGTGCCATTGCCCATCCGAAATGCGCCAACCAAGTTGATGAAGGAAGAAGGTTATGGCAAAGGTTACAAATACTCACATGACTTCCCCGGTAACTTTGTAAACCAAGAATTTTTGCCTGCGGAAATCAAAGGCACCAAACTCTACGATCCGGGTAAAAATCCACGAGAAGAAGAAATGCGCAAAAGGCTTCAAGCCATGTGGAAAGAAAAGTATGGGTATTGATAATTTACGATTGGTTTACATCGTCACCCTATGTTTGGACAATCCAAAATGACTACTTTTTTGATTTTGCAACAAAAAAACGTCATTCACAACAAAATTGTCAATACTATGCCTTATTTGGATTACTTAGTTTATCTAACTGATAAACCATGTCACAAATCCAAACCAACCCAGAAACCGACCTACTGTCATTACAGTTTGGTACATTCAATTCTGAAAATGAGACCTACGTTCCTTTCTCCCTCTCCGGTAATGATGGCAGTGAGGGTATATATTATATAAGTTTACAAACCTATGGAGCACATTATGACACAGGAACGAAGGTTGGGACGGCATTTGAATCCATCAGTCTGAGCTGGGAAAACTACATTTCCAGCATCAAAGTTTATGTCAAGAGTGAGGGGAATTCAACCCTTCAGGGCTTTACTCTAACTACTAGCCAAGGCAATGTACTCACTGCGGGGAATACCACAGATGGGGTAATTCATACTTCTATTGAAAATACTCGGATTTTGAAATTGGCCTTTTCTCAAAGTGAAGTATCTGGTTATGAATCGGTTACTGGGATGGCTATTGACTATGTGCAAAATTACTCCGCACCAGTGGTAACTCCTGAAGACGCGAGTGTCATCGGTGGCTTTTGGCTGGCGGGAGGTAGCTTTACTTATTATTTGAGCGAGCTTGCGAAACGGGCTTATGCATTTAGTTTAATGAACAACCATTATATTAACAACAGAATCAACGCTAGTATGCTTGTTGATTGGACACACCACGTACATAAAATACTTCTGCTGCAACCACCGACTGAATTTAGTATTGACTCAGTAACGAGTGCAATTCAAAGTGTGCTTAATGAGCATCAATCCTATCAAAGAACGGTGGAGAGTAATTTTATTTTAGTTAGACAATCTCAAAATATGGAAATCATCAAAAGTGGAGATCTTTATTGGTTTAGAAATGGTGATATGGGTGAAAACAACTACAATTATGAAAATCTGCCTGGCTATTATAGTCAATTCTTCGATATGACAGGTCAGCTTAATGAGCATTGCCCTACTTTGGAGCAACATAAGGAGGTCAAATATGGGTGGACGTATTACTCGAAATTTTCCTAAAGGAATAAGTCATTTTTTCTCGAAGATCAGCGAATTTTGAACCGCATAATTAGCAGTCTCTTTCGCCCAAATTTGATAGGTAAGTTTGGAAGGATGAACACCATCGCTAAAGAAATCTGAGCTGTTGGTTGAAGGATCTATCTTATCGATCCAATTTTCAAAACTGATTTTCTGAGCATCGTAAAAAACATTGTCATGTTTGGTAATGGTCTGCTCAAGCATTTCGCCCAGCATTTCAACCAAGTTCCCCATAGAAAACTTAATCAGACTGGTAAAAGCAGGGAAGAGCTTAATCGGGGGCATGCTGGTAAAAAGAATCGGAGT
>CAXBPM010000330.1:0-4344 GCA_963977345.1 uncultured Roseivirga sp. | reverse complement strand
TGGCAAACTGAATGGGCAGCTTCATGTCTGGCAAACCCATTTGTGCCTTCATGCTACCGTCTTCAAACTGCACAATCGAATGAATAATGGATTGCGGATGCACAATGACTTCGATTTGTTCTTGCTTTAGGTTGAAGAGCCACTTGGCTTCAATTACCTCAAGCCCTTTATTCATCAAAGAAGCAGAATCAATTGTGATTTTTGCGCCCATGTCCCAGTTAGGGTGTTTCAAGGCTTGTTCTTTCGTTACTGTTTTAAGGAAGTTGGTATCCTTTCCTCGGAAGGGGCCACCAGAGGCAGTAAGTATAATTTTTTCGATGGGGTTATGAAATTCCCCTACTAAGCACTGGAAAATAGCCGAATGCTCAGAATCTACTGGGTAAATATTCACCCCATATTGTTCGGCCAAGGCGGTAACCAGTTCGCCTGCCACCACCATGGTTTCTTTATTGGCCAAGGCAATTGGCTTTCCACTTTCAATGGCTTTTATAGTAGGCTTCAACCCAGCATAGCCCACCAAAGCGGTAAGCACCAAATCAATGCTGTCCATTTGCACTACCGAAGAAAGTGCGTTTTCACCAGCGTAAACCTTTATGTCAAGGCGATCTAAAGCGTCAAAAACTTTGTCGTAATGATCTTCATTGCCAATGACCACCGCATTCGGTTTGAAGGCAATGGCCTGTTCAATCAGTAAATCGCAGTTGTTTTGTGCGGTAAGTACTTCTACCTGAAAACGGTCTGGATTAGCTTGAATCACCTCTAAGGCTTGCGTGCCGATAGAGCCAGTTGAGCCTAAAATGGCAATGTGCTTCTTCTTAATTTCTTCCACGTATTGCTTAAAATTTCAGATAATGTAAAAGTGCATCCGCAAGTTTACGGTCGTTTGAAAAGCGAGGTACTATATTTTGCCCACCTAACTTGCCCTGCGATTTCATGTAATTTCTGAAAGCATCGCGCGACAATGATTTTACTTTCAGATTTTTTAGAATGCTACCCGAAATTAAATCCTCGTAGTCAGCATTCAGTTTTCGAAGCTGCAAATTTAGGTCTTTTTCAAAGGCCTCCAAACCAGAAGGTTCATTGCAAATTCAGTTTTCTTATTTAAGTCTTATGGCTAAGCATTGTTCTTATCTCCATAAGAGGCAAAGATATGTTTTTTGAAACGTTGAAAAGAACGAAATCTAACAATCTCGATAGTGGCTGTTTTAGCTTTTAACCTTAATTAACAGCGACTAGATTACCAACAATATCTGTGTTACGTATGTTTGAATAGTGTAAAGAGAATTCAGCCTGAATTACATTAACCTCTTTTACATTTTTCAGATTTAGATAAAATAAATATTTAGGATACAGATATGAAAAGCGCAGCAAAGATGATTCTTCTGGCTTTTGTGGCCGGACTGGCCGGAGCCTTTGTTTTCCAACAATACTTGAGCCCGACTCAAGTAAATGAAATTATAAGAGAAGCACCCGCCAATTTCCGGCAGGCGAGTTATACCGATGATCGGTCAAATGACGAAATGGCGAGCCGGCCATTTGAAGCGCCAGCAGATTTTAGAACGGCTGCAGATAAATCTATTCGCAGTGTAGTCTACATTAAGAACTTACAGCGCAACAAAAGAAGCATGTCTTTCTTCGATTACGTCTATGGGCGTGAAGGCGCTGGTTCAGAAGTGGCTATTGGCTCGGGTTCGGGAGTGATTTATTCCAAAGATGGATACATCATTACCAATAACCACGTGATTGAAGGAGCTGATGAAATAGAGGTAATGCATGAAAAAAGAACCTATCGAGCAACGCTTGTGGGCACAGACCCTAACCTTGATTTGGCAGTGCTAAAAATTGAGGCGAAAGACTTACCAGCCGTAGAAATTGGAAAGAGTTCGGAGGTAAGAATAGGAGATTGGGTATTGGCCGTAGGTAACCCATTCAACTTAACTTCAACCGTAACGGCCGGAATCGTAAGTGCGATTGGTAGCGAAACGGCAGCTTTAAGAGAAAACTTCCCCCTAGAACTTTATATTCAAACCGATGCGGCCATTAACCCCGGAAACAGCGGTGGCGCTTTGGTAAATACGGACGGTGAATTGGTAGGCATCAACTCTTCCATTATTTCCAAAACGGGTTCCTATGCAGGTTATGGCTTTGCAGTGCCTTCCGATATTGTGGTAAAAGCGGTGGAGGATTTGAAAAAATATAAATATGTACAGAAAGCGTATACAGGTGCCGATGTCGCTGAAATCAATGAAGAATTAGCAAAAAGAGAGAACCTAAAAGATTTAAAGGGAGTATTTGTTCAGTCGATTAAAAGAGAAAGCGCAGCGGATCGAGCGGGGATCGAGGCAGGTGATGTGATCCTGTCTTTGAATGGAAAGCACATCAATAGCAAATCTACTTTTGACGAGTTGCTTACTTATATGTCGCCAGGAGATAAAGTATTGTTAGAGTACAGAAGAAATCAACGAGTGGCCGAAACTTACGTCACATTAGAAAATGTTTTGGGGAATACTGATATTCTGGACAGCCAATCTGGGCTGAATGAAGAAGACATTCACTTCTCTGATTTTCTTGGTGCAGAAATGAGAAAACTCACCCAAGTAGAACTGGAAAAGAATGGTTTGAAATACGGAGTGAAGGTGACTAAAATCAACAAAGACACGGGCTTTATGAGAAAGTTGAGTGACCTTAAGGAAGGAGATATTATTGTAGCCATTAACCAAAGGTGGGCAGGAGATCCAACTGCAGTTGCTAATTACTTAGAGCGTTATTCAGGCAGAATTCAACTGGATATTCTGGACTCTAAAGGAAAGCAAAACACCTTGAGATATAGATTTCAGTAGAGAGACGATTAATAAAATAGAAAAGGGGCTTTAGGCCCCTTTCTTGTTTTCAATACAAAGTTTTTAAAGTTATGATACACTCCAACAGTCGCTTGGCTTTGCCGAGTGACTTGCATTAAGTTGGCTTCTAGCCAAAAAGCTACTCATCACTCGGTACAACCGAGCGATTGCCCTTCGATTTAAGCTTTGCGAAACTCAACGGAATTGAGGTTGAAATGCCCCGTTATTAAGAAATTAATAGTATAACCGTTCGAGGAGGTTTAGCTCAGTACCGTCACTGCGAGGCACGAAGCAGTCTAAAAATAACTCAAACTCACTATGACAGTCACCTCGTAGAGGTCTTTTCACGTTTCACAAGACAGAACCCCACTTATTTCCCTGAACATTCCGAAGCTTCGGAACTTTCAGCATGAGTTAGCTTGATAATGACTACTCATAACGAGTATTGTTAAAGAGTCATCCAACGAAGTAGTCTCAAAACATATTGGCCTGCCCACCTTGCTGTTCAGGTACATGTAGGTCGTAGCCTAGTTCGTTATTCAGTCGCTTAATAAAGTAAGCAGAAAGCAAAGGCGAAGCCTTCTCAAGGTTTTGATGAACAAAGAAGTAAATGTCTTCCAAGCCCCCTATTTCAATCCAGTTTTTGATTCGGTCAAACCAATCATCTAAACGCGCATAATCACTTTCGTGGTTAGCACCTACGTATCGGATAAAGGCTTTCGGTGTAGTCAAACGCATGTGAAGCAAATCTCTTCGGCCAGCGGTATCGGTGATAATATTGGTCACATTGTTTTCTTCTAGGAGGGCGTAAAATCGGTCAGCCACCTCGGTGTCATTCAGCCAATCGGTATGCCTTACCTCTACCGCAAGCGGAATCCCTTTGGGGAAATTTGTTATAAAATGCGCTAGTCTATCCCAGTTTTTCGGCCCGAAATTATCGTGCAATTGAAGAAAGGTTTGTTCCATTTTTTCCTCCAAACCCGATAAGGCATTCACGAAGTCTTCCGTGTAGCGATCCGCATCGTTCAATCGCTTTCTATGGCTGATCATCTGGTTTACTTTAGGAAAGAACTTGAAATCGGCAGGCGTTTTTCCATACCAGTTTTCAAACTGTTCTTTGCTGTAATTATAGAAAGTGGCGTTCAACTCAATACTATTGAATTGGGTAGCATAGTAGGTCAGCTCGTCCTTAGTGCCTTTGGGGTAAAAGCCCTTCAAATCAGTTTTGTTCCATTTGGCGCAACCCACATAAATCTTGGGTTTATCCTTAGCCTTTGATTTCCCCAAAACCTTGGCCGTATCTGGATGGTCTTGTGGCAAAGTAAAATCAATTTTCTCTGGGTGTTCAACGTTTCCGAATTTCATACATCAAGATTTGCCTCAAGTTAAACTAATCCACAAAAAAAGCCCAAACCTGTGAGGGTATGGGCTGCAAGTAAAGAGTGAAGTTCATCCTTTTCTTTAAATTGAGTCATGGTTCGGATGAATAACCATGGTCAATTGT
>CAXBPM010000329.1:0-4360 GCA_963977345.1 uncultured Roseivirga sp. | reverse complement strand
TTTCCATCGGCATCGGCATAGACCGTATTGTTGGATGAGTTGGTTCTGATGTCCATCATTTTCCTGAACTCATCATGGGTTTTTAGTTTGGTACGGGTGTAACTCTGGGTAAGTGCATTGATAGGGTCCCAATTGATTTTGGTCACCACCCATTTGTCGCCCAATTTATGCGTCACTGGCCCGTGATTGGTATGATACATCGGGAAAGTTCTTTCCTTCATTTCGTTACCATCCTTGTACTTCAAGGTCACTTCAGAAACCTTGACATCAAGCATTTCTTCACCATACTTGTACTTTAATTTCCCATCTACTTCAGAAACTTCTTCTACAAATTCATCGATAAAATCAACGGCAGTAGAAGTGTGCATCCAACCCATTTTATCGTTGAAACCTTGGTACACAAAAAACTGCCCCCAAGTCACGGCTCCATAAGCATTCAAGCCTTCTTCACTTACCACATGTACTTCTGGACGGAAGTAAAAAGAAGTGTGCGGGTTGATCAATAACATAGCATCGCCCGAAGCGGTATGTTCGCCAGCAATCGCAAAACCGTTCGATCCTTTTGGTTCTTCATAAGGATCAGGATGCGTCAGGCCATCGCCAAATTCGGTGAGCGCCAAAGATTGATCGTTTTCATAAAAAGACTTCACTCTTCGGGTAGAAATACTTTCGATATCGCCACCAATGGAGCCCTCGCTAAAGAACATTGGGAACCAAGGTTCAAAGTGTGTTAGCACTTTTGGCTGTACTTCTGGATGGGTGTGTAAATAATAATTGATTCCGTCTGCATAAGCATCACAAAGCTCCTGAAGCCATTTTGGAGAGGCGTCATAGGCTGCTTTGGCCTCTTCTACTGTCATGTATAGTCTTGCGCGCAAGTCACTGTACAAAGCGTCTTCGCCTTCCATTTCGGCCAAGCGCCCTGTCGCCCACACGTAGTTGCGTTCCACACGCGCAAAATCATCTTCGCATTGAGCGTAAAGCAAGCCAAAAACTGCATCGGCATCGGTTTTACCGTAAATGTGTGGCACACCAAAGTCATCACGAATGATCTGGACATTCTCTGCCTGTGCTTCCCACTGGCTTACCTCATCGGTAGCTTTGGGCTGACAGGAATAAAGGATTGAAATGAATAATAGAAAAAAGATTTTCTTCATGGTTGTAAGGTTTGAAGAAAGATGGAACATGCTAGGGAAATCTGCAAGCATATTTTTGTGGGTGGACGCTAAGCAGAAGGAAGGCCCTAAAAAGAAATGATCGATGCTTGCACGAACTACTCCTCCTTGGTGAAGGAGGTGGGAGGATTGTAAAGGCTACTTCGAAATCCTAGTTAAATACATCTAATCCCCCTAACCCCCTTTTCGAAAAAGGGGGACGCACTTACCGACAGATATTTACTATACGCAAGACTTGGATTGTTAAAATACTGATAGCATCCATTTAGGTGTAAAAAGCACCTCTAAAATCTTAACCTTAGTGAAAGGAGATTACTTATTTAGCATTAGAGATGAAGTAACCGAATCCCCAAGGGGAAAACCTTCAAATTAACAGCCTTTAGCCAGCTTAAAACATCTGCGTTGCCCAGAATATCAGGGACATATATTTGGAAGTGGCGGGCATCGTTACAGCCTCCTCCTTGGTGAAGGGGGCTGGGGGGATTGAATTAAATAATTCATCCCCCGTTTTCAATTCCGAAGATTCTGAAGGTGGGCTGTAAATAAGATCGGGTCCCCTTTTTTCAAAAGAGACCCGATTCTATTATTACCAAGTAAACCTTAATGGCTCACTAATTATTTTTTCTCCACAAGGAAATTTATCAAGCCTGTCAATTCTTCGATGCTTTTCACACTGCCAATATCTATGGAATATTTTCCATTGATCACAAAAGCAGGAACGCTAGTTACCTTCTTGCTTAGATAAGATTTTGCCATTACTTTGGCTTTGTCCTGCAAAGTTTTGTCAGCAAAATGCTTGTCAACCTCTGCCTTGGTCAGTCCATTCTCTTCGAACATCTTTTTAATAACATCCATGCTGTCAACAGCTCTGCCTTTGACATGAATCTGGTCGAAGAAATACGCTCTAATTTCAACGCCCTTCGCTCCCAATTTCTCCATAACCACAAATGCATGCACAATTGCAGCTTGCATTACCGGGTTATCATGTGGGATATAATCTACATGAGATTTTTCGAATTTTGTCCCTGGCTTTAAAGCCGCCTTAATTTGTGGCATTAATGACTCAAACTGATAGCAAGTACCGCAATACATAGAGAAATACTCGGTTACGTTTGGAGTTGCGGTTGCCTTTTCAGACACCACAGAGTAGTGTACATTTTCCTGATACTGTGCAAAAGCCGATCCTACTCCTACAGTCAACATTAACGCTATTAATAGTCCTTTCATGATTTTTTCTTATGGTGCCGAAACTACAAAGTTTAGTGGGTTAGAAAAAGGTTTTTTACACAGATAATGCCCTCTACAACCTACTAATCATTATTATTCCCAAAAATGGCCGCTACTCCTATGCGTACTCCAAAATCTTTGGCCTTCCAGCCCTGAAACGATTGAACGAACTCAACCCTCAAGACCCTGAAAATATTATCAATGGTATAACCCAATTCCGTGTAGTTGTCTGAAGTTGGGGTTGCCAAATAATTCACAAACAAGTTTTCTTTCAACCCACTTAGTCGGAGCATTGGTAACTGAGTAAACAGAAATTTTCTAAACCTGATATGCGTAAAGACCGAAGCGTACTCATCGGAAGTGCTGTACTTGTAATAATCGAGCATTCTGAACCCACCCGTTACGCTCATTGGTGTAAACGGAAGTCTGTTGCCTTGGAAATGCTTAAAGTCGGTGAAGAGCACATCAGAGGTGTTGAAGAATTTACCGGCCTCTCCTTCGATGTCAATCTTTGCCCTTACGCCTAAATCGAAGGCAGTTTTCAAGCCAAATTCCAGTTGATCATATTGAGTATCGCCACCTAAAACATCATTAAATGCTTTTTTATAGGACAGCCTGAACGAAGGAGAAGAATCTTCTAAGGGAATTAATCGGCCATTATATCTTCTGAATTTCAACCACGGTTTTACCGTAAACGCAAAGCTCGAGATTAAAGCTTTGCTATCTTCAAAACCGCCAACAACGGTTTCATTGTTGATGGGTTGATTGGTTTTGTACTCTCTGTCTTCTACATCAAAAATGCTGAAATCGGTGGTATTGAACAGTTCGCTTCTGCTTGCCCATTCTAGCTTGGCACCAACGGTGTAGCGGTAGCGGAAACGCTTGGCAAAACTGACGTTCGCATAAGTTTTCTCGTAGAATTTGGCAAAGTTCTTTTCGGCCAACAGGCTATAGAGCGAATTACTCAAGTCATCAATGCTGGTTGGGTTAAACTGCTCAATGTAATTTCCGCCTTGCACCCTGAATGTGCCACGGTCTTCACGTTGTCCAATACCAAATGTAGTCTCCACTTTACCATAAAGTTGTTCTCCAGAAAAACCATAGCGTACAAAAGGTGAAATTCTTAAACGGGCAGTGGTGTCCTGCCGCCAAGAAAATTCACCTGTGAAATCTAAGTTCAAGCCCTCCACTGTATTGAAACGCAATCGTGGCACAAAACCAGCGAAATCAAACCTCAAACGGTCACCCAGTTTGTAATAACTTCCGAATAAAACATCTTCCACTTTGAATTTCGCACCGTTTTTCAGACGTAAAGTATCCGCTTGTGCCTTGGCTTTGTCTGCAAAATAAGTACTGTCTTCGCGCTGATAGCCCACCACTTCCTTTTTAGTCAACGGCACTGGCCTTCTAGTTACCCAATACACTGAATCCTTTTTGGTAGCCAAAGAATCTATGTTGAAGAAGTAATTAGAAACAACATCCACTTCTCCCTTCTCTTTTCGTTCCTCCTTGTCATAGTCCTTCATCAGTTTCTTGAATTGCTTGCGCGAAACTTCTTGATCTTCTTTGAATACCTGATTCACACCTTCTTCTACATTCCCCGATTTTATGGCTTTGATTTCTTCTGGAGCCGCTTGGATTTTCTCATCGACAAGAATTACCGAAGGATCTAAATCTTCATTCTCCATTACCTCATAATTGCTTACCGAAGCCAAGTAGTTATAGCTGCCTGCCAAACCAAAAATAGATCCTGAAAATTCAAACTTCTGTGTCACGGGCATCCAGATTTCACCCTTTATGGGCGCGAATATCTGCTCAATTCTAATTTGGAAGCCCATTAAGCTGGTGGTTAAATCTAAGGAATGAATGTTCCAAAAATCTTCTCTGATGTAAATCACTCCCTCGAATAAATCATCGCCTTTCGAGCGTGGCGTTACCCGAATTTTATTGATTTCATA